>NZ_JBFUKF010000279.1:0-6549 GCF_056400985.1 Mucilaginibacter sp. P4_G9
GGAATGATCAATATCGATTTCAGATAAAGAATGAGTTGAAAAAAGGGGGGGGGGGGGGTAAACTCATTGTTGTAAAATAATTGTAATTTTAGGTACAATCTAGATGTGAAACATTTTAAAACTATAACCGAACTGTATACAATAAACGGATTTCCTCCCCCGGAAAATCCGTTGCTTGGCGTGTTAACATTTGAAGATATAAAAAGCTGCAATTTTGTTTATACGGAATTTACAATGGGCTTTTACAAGATTGCTTTAAAAAAGGTAAAATCTGGCACCCTCTTATATGGTAAGACTAAGTATGATAGCGATACGGGCTCTATGTTTTTTTTGAAACCCAATCAAATCCTACAGATGAGTAACCTTGAATTAACAGAAGAGGGATTTATGATCTATATAGATGAAGATTTTTTGGTCAATCATCCTCTTCATGCTACAATTAAAAAATACGGCTACTTCGATTATGAAGCAAATGAGGCACTGCATTTATCTCCTAAAGAAGAAGAAACCATTTGGGGCCTGTTTTATAAAATACGGGAGGAATATTACAACAACCAGGATAATTTTAGTAAAGACATAATGCTAGCCCATATTGAGTCCATTCTGAAATATTCGTCAAGATTTTACAATCGGCAATTCTTAAACCGGACTGTATTGTCCGGTACAATAATTTCTAAGTTTACAGAAATACTGAAGGAATATTTTGAGAGCGGGAACCTTCAAAACCATGGATTGCCAACAGTAAAATATATGGCGTCGCAGCTATCATTGTCGGCAGGATATCTTAGCGATTTATTGAAACAGGAAACCGGTAGGACGGCCCTGGACCACATTCATATAGCTTTAATTATTGAGGCAAAAAACATATTGATGAGCACAGACAATACTGTAGCCGAAACTGCATTTCAACTTGGCTTTGAAAATGCTCCCTATTTTTCGCGATTATTTAAAAAAGCTGTTGGGATCACTCCAACTGAATATAGATACCAGTTGTTGAAATAATTAAATAACAATACATTTTATTCTTTTTAAAATCTTAAAAAGTCTTTTAATTAACTTTAAAGGAAAACCTTCAATTGTTTTTAGATAAGCCTTGCCTATGATTCTCCTACTTTTTTCTATATAATTTGTAACTTTAGCCCATAAACCATTTAGGCTAATGTATCCGATCCCTTCAAAACGATCATTTTTCCTGTATCCTTGTGCATACCTAATATAATGTAGCTAGCTACATTGGGTCGGTCATAGGTCTATTTTCAAATAACTTTATAGCTGACTTGAAAAAAATTGCTCGAATTTGAGTACGGTCATGGGGGCAAATTCGAACCAACGCGAATAATTGAAGCCATTTTGATAAATCTTTTATCGTTGGTTTTGTACTACTTCATTTTTTATTTCTGCCCCTAAAACTTCGTTACAATCCAAGCGGCAAAATAGCCGATAGCCAGGTTGAGAACTGAAATGATCAAAAAGGCAATAAAAGTGAGGCCGATTATCTTAGCTTTCGAAGTATTGTTGAAGAACTGGGAATAACACCAGCACATTAAAACGAGTAGAAAACCTTGTTGAACTATGCCATATTGGAGAGTTAATGCGTTACCGAAAATATAAACAATGGGGAAAACGAGCAGGCTAACAATTAAAAACAATCCCATTAAGTATGTATTCAAAACGAGGTGCTCTGCAAGATTATATTTCCGTTTTTTAAAAATGACATAGGAAACCAAGGTGCTGGTTATGATCAGCATCAGACCGTCAAAAGCAAAATGCTCAGTTATCCAGGTAATGATTTTCCCGGAAGCCCTGGTTATGTCGTTTCTGGGCTCAATCAGACTCGCGTGAAGGCGGTCTAAAATTAAGTAATGATAGAGTAATCCATAAAAAGTGGCAAGCACAATAACAAAGGATAATGGCTGAAAATGCCTGACTCTTTTTCCTTCCAAAAACTCGCGGATAGTGTGACCAGGTCTTGTAAGAAGCTGTTTAGTAGTGTACAAAACCCCTTTATCAAAATGAAACAGTCCATGTTGCAGATCATGCAAAATAAAATGCATGGTCAGTTTGTGGGTGTCTGCCCGTTGTCCACAATCACTACAAAAATTGCCCGATACCTGGCCACCGCAATTTTTGCAAATGATCGTAGTATTTATTTTATGACCAGTTTTTTTTAGCGTTTTTCCCATTTGCTTTCTTTGTTCAGCGTGAGCTAACAATGCTTAAACTTACGATTTTATACTGAGCTAATTAATGGGCACATCCGGTAACACCGGTTCTTTGTATCCATGATCGAATATGAATTATCTTTATTTTCAAGAAAGTAATGCACCCATTTTCTTTGCGATCAGTCCTGCCGCATACGCAGGGTTCAAGCGATAAAGGAGGTCCAACATTTTAGCATCCTTGCCCACTAACACCCGGTAACGGTTTTGCTCCATCCCCGCGATAATCATCGCCGCTGCCTTATCGGCAGAAAGAATCTTCTGCGCCCCTTCTGCAGATGAGGACATTCGGTCGGTAAGTCCCGAATTGGACATGATATTGGTGCTAACACCGCCTGGAAATACTACAGTCACTCTTACATTCGTGCCCGACAATTCGGAATGCAACCCTTCTGTCAGCAATTTTACCGCTGCCTTCGATGCGCCGTAAATAGTTTGACCCGGCACAGGTAAAAACCCGCCCATACTGGATATGTCTACAATGTGCGCTTCAGGCCTGGTAAGCAGGTGTGGCAGAAAAGTCTTGATCAAATAAAGGGTGCCGTAGAAGTTAATATTCATTACCCGTTCTATCATCTCATAGCTCAAGTCATTTACTCTTATAAATGGTTGAATAATACCGGCGTTGTTGATAATGCCATCTACTGCGCCAAACTTGTTGACCACTTTCTCTAATAAGCCTTCCACCCCCGCTCTATCGGTAATATCGGTCACAAACAGGCTTAAATTTACATTCCTGTCACCTGCCAATGCAGCAGTTTCCTGCAAAGCCTTTTCGTTGATGTCTATCGCAGCTACTTTTGCGCCTTTTGCCAGCAGGTTCAGTACGAGTTCGCGGCCCATACCGCTGCCGCCTCCGGTAACTATTATCGTTTTGTTCTCAACTTTCATTTTCTTTATTTCTGATTTTTGCTTTTAAGTTCAGCAACGGCCATTGGAGGCATCAGCACCCTGTTAACTTTTTCAACGATAGTTCTTCTATTCAATGTAAACGATGTAGTTTGTTTAATATCCTCGCTGGAAGCGCCGATCTTTACTTCATATCGTCCTGGATCCGCGACCCAGGCCGATTGGTCTGTGTTGAACGAAGCAAGGTCTTTAGCATTGATAGTAAAAGTGAGTGTCTGCAATTCGCCTGGTTTTAATGATCCGGTTTTAGCAAACCCCTTCAATTCTTCCGCAGGTTTATCCAAATCTCCTTTGGGTGCTTTCAGGTAAACCTGTACAACTTCTTTTCCGGCTACTATTCCTGTATTTTTTACGTCAACACTTATCGCGATCTTGCCGGTGAATGAAGTTGAACTCAATTTGAGGCTGCTATAGGTAAAATTGGTATAAGATAAACCATACCCAAATTCATAGGCAGGTTTCACCTTAAAGGTGTTATAATAGCGATAACCTACATAAATACCTTCTTCATAAACCACTTTTCTTTTTATGGTCGAATCATCTTTAACTTCAATACCGGGAAAGTTCTTCACCGATGGAACATCGGCATAAGATATAGGGAACGTTTGCGCCAGTTTACCGGAAGGATTTACTTTGCCACTGAGTAAATCTGTTATAGCGTTTCCCGCTTCAAGACCTGGCTGCCAGGCGAGCAATATGGCGTCAGGGTTGCTTTTCCAACTTGCTGTTTCTATAACCCCGCCGATATTAAGTACTACAACAACCTTTTTACCTTTGGCATGAAATGCCTTGCAAATGGTGTTTATCGAAGCTGATTCTATCGCTGAAAGATTAAAATCGTTATCCAGCTTTCTGTCTTCACCCTCTCCTGAGTTGCGCCCAAGTGTAAAAATCGCTATATCGTATTTCCCAGCCATTTCTTCAGCCAGCGAATCCGTTACAGGCATCTCAGCCGCACGTTTTTTGCCACCCATAATGTTCGCGATCATATCGCCACCTTTGGGAGCATTTTCCGTCATATAGGTCTTGTATTTTTCTTTCAGGGTTTCGTCGGTCACATAACCAGCGTTCTTCAAACCATCTACCAGGTTTACGGAATAAGCTACCGCGACATAGCCGCTTCCTGAGCCGCCTAAATAAGCCTGATAGGACGTATTGCCAAACAGTGCAATACTTTTTGTTTTTTCGGTAAACGGAAGCGCACTATCGGTGTTTTTCAGTAAGATCATTCCCTCGGTAGCTGCCTTTCGCGACATTGCAGCATTTGCTACAGTATTAGGTTTATTTGAATACTTGTAGTTTTTGAAACGGGGAGTTTTGAGAATAAGGTTGAGGATATCTTCCACATTTCTGTCCAGCACCTTCTCATTCAATTTGCCATCTTTAACAGCTTGTATTATGGTGCTAACCTGGTTAGGGCCGGGCATCAGCAAATCGTTACCTGCTTTCATCTGTGCAACCGCGTCTTTTCCGGCACCCCAATCACTCATGACAAGCCCACGGTAACCCCATTCTTTTCTTAAAATCGTTGTCAGTAGATCGTAGTTTTCGGATGTGTATTTTCCGTTTAGTAAATTGTAGGAAGACATGACGGTCCATGGGTGTGATTCCCTGGATGCGACCCTGAAACCTTCAAGATATATCTCGCGAAGTGCCCGTTGGCTTACAATCGTGTTTACGGTTTGACGGTCTGTCTCCTGATTGTTCGCAGCAAAATGTTTTATGGATACGCCTACACCCTGCGACTGAATACCGTTTACCATGGCGGCAGCAATCGAGCCCGATAACAATGGGTCTTCGGAATAATACTCAAAATTTCTGCCGCATAAAGGGTTTCGCTGTATGTTCATACCAGGTGCGAGCAATATATCGACCCCATATTCCAATACATCATTGCCATACGCTTGCCCGGTTTTAAAGATCAGGTCTTTATCCCAGCTTGATGCTAACAACGTACCTACCGGGAACGCCGTGCATTCATACTTCTGCCCCCCAAAGCCCCCTATCATGCGTAAGCCTGCCGGGCCATCGTTTACCACGATACAGGGTATGCCCAGCCTTGGCATCGCAATCGTGTTTCCGGCAGTACCTGGTACGGGATTAACCGTATTTGCTGCTAAAGTACCCGGCTGTGCAACCATGCCAGCAAACATTTTATTTTTCCTCATCGCAGGAGGGATATTGAGTCCTCCACCCACAACCAACGAGGCTTTTTCCTCAAGCGTCATAGCGGCAATCACTTCCTTTACCGAAGACTTCCCTAACTGTGGCAACTTTGTCGATTGCTGTCCCCGAACTGATAACGAAAATCCGCAGACGCATAAAAGCAAGAGGATATTGGGTGATAATTTTTTTGATGGTGTCATTTTTTTAATTTTTTAATTCATTGATGGTGACCTGTGGAACAATTGCTTTATGATCCTTTTCAACGATCAACATTTTAGCTAATGCAAATGGTTTAATCATTCTGATATCCTCGCTCGAAGCCCCGATCTTTACGGTATACTTTCCGGCATCAGCTATCCAGCTTGACTTTTCAGTATTAAAAGAAGCAAGATTTTTAGGATCAATTGTAAAAGTGAGTGTTTGTGAGGCACCAGGCCGAAGTAACCTTGTTTTGCCAAATCCCTTCAATTCCTCTGAAGGTTTGTCCAATGTTTTATGCGGGGCGCTTAAATAAAGTTGCACAACCTCTTTACCCGCAACTTTCCCGGAATTGGTGACAGTAACTGTAGCAGTTAGTTTTTTGCTGAAGGTAGCCGCACTCAATTTTAGATTACTGTAGGCAAATCTGGTATAGCTTAGGCCATAGCCAAACGGATACGAGGTCTTTAAACTGAACGTATTAAAATACCGGTAGCCCACATATATTCCTTCGTCGTATATACTTTCAACCGGGCGGTTGGCGGGTGTACCCGGAAAACTTTTTGCAGATGGCTCATCTTCATATTTAACCGGGAAAGTTGTTGCCAGCTTGCCTGATGGATCAACCCCTCCGCTCAAAACATCGGCAATAGCGTTTCCTGCTTCCAGTCCGGGTTGCCAGGCTAATAAAATGGCATCAACATTTTTGCTCCAACTTTCCATTTCTATGGCACCACCAATATTCAATACAACTATCAGCTTTTTCCCTTTGGCGTGGAAAGCATCACCCACAGCTTTTAGTTGTGTTATCTCGGCTTCTGAAAGATAAAAATCTTCCACTTTTCGGTCAGCGCCTTCACCGGCGTTCCGCCTGATGGTAAAAATACCGATATCATCCTGGTCTGCTGCTGAGCTGATATCTGTCGCTCTTAATTCAGGCTCCGGCACCAAATGCGGGCTACCCAATACCATGTTTTTTTCGGGATGCGTTTTCAGGTCGGCTTTGATCTGGGCAACGTAAATCGTTTTCAAAGCTGTATCGGGCACATAGCCGATT
>NZ_JBFUKF010000280.1:0-6544 GCF_056400985.1 Mucilaginibacter sp. P4_G9
ACAAATGGCTGATGCCATTAGCACAGTGCTTGGTAAATCATTGCCGGTGAGTAAGTTGCATATTGTTCAAATGTTTTTTAGCGCAGATGAAAAGCAAGTAACATTTAAAACAGATAATAACTGGATAAAGTGTGATTTGGGCAGCTACCATTGCGAAAAAACAACCGATACATTATTTAAGAGTTATGATCCTAATGAGCCGCTTCAAAAGCGCAGGTATCGTTGGGAAGGGTTAGTGGCCGATTCTGTTTCGCCGGATAAACAATGGACTGTTTTTGTAAAAGGCGGCAATATTTATGTAAAGTCATTAAAAGGATCGGCCGAAATTCAATTCACTACTGATGGTAGCCTTGATAAACCTTACGGTGATGTGTCCTGGGCTCCAGATAGTAAAACCCTGGTGGGTTACCATATTGACCCTAAAAAAACAAAGGAGGTATATTATATTCTCAGTTCGGTACCCGGAACAACACGTGGGCAACTTAAATCGCATGAGTATGACCAGCCGGGAGATGAATGGACCTCTTATGAACCGTTTATTTTCGGCATAGCCGATAAAAGTAAATTAAAGATTGATGCAGAAAAACTTGACTTTTTTGGAGCACCGGCGCTACACTGGCGTGATGGGAACGGCCGGTATTTCACTTATGAAAAAGTTGACCGCGGGCACCAGCGTTTCAGGGTTATTGAGGTAGATGTACATACAGGGAAAACACGCAACATCATAGATGAAAAAACAAACACCTTTATCTATGAGCAAAGGATCTATACCCGCTATCTGCCTAAAACGCATGAGATCATATGGCTTACTGAGAAGGATGGATGGCGCCACGCTTACCTCGTTGATGAAATAACAGGAATGGAAAAGCTGATTACCACAGGTAGCTGGGTTGTGCGAGACATTGATAGTGTAGATGTTAAGAAAAGAGAGATCTGGTTTAATGCAAGCGGCAAAAATGCAGGCGAAGATCCTTATTTTATCCACTACTATCGCATGGGTTTTGATGGCAGGAACCTGGTTGACCTAACCCCCGAAAAAGGTAACCACAGCCTTACCTTTTCGCCCGACAGGAAGTATTATATTGATACTTATTCGGAAGTTAATGCAGCGCCGCGTATTGTGCTTAAAAATACATCAACCTTTAAAACGATAACCGAACTGGAAAACCAGGATATGAGCGATCTGTTAGCTACCGGTATTAAATTGCCCGAGGTGTTTGTTGCCAAAGCCCGCGATGGCAAAACAGATATATGGGGCGTTATCTATCGCCCGGCCAATATGGACCCTGCTAAAAGCTATCCTGTTATTGAAAATATATACGCCGGCCCGCAGGATTCATTTGTCCCCAAGAGTTTTTCAGTGATAAACGAAATGCAAAGCATCGCGCAATTAGGCTTTATAGTGGTACAGATAGATGGCATGGGTACGGCCAATCGCTCAAAGACTTTTCATGATGTATGCTGGCATAACCTGGCCGATGCCGGTTTTACCGATCGTATTTTATGGATGCAGGCTATGGCTGCAAAATATCCGCAGGTTGATATCAGTCATGTGGGAGTTTATGGTACATCAGCTGGGGGGCAAAATTCTGCCGGGGCGTTATTGTTCCATCCTGAGTTTTATAAAGCTGCAGTATCAGCCTGTGGATGTCACGATAACCGGATAGATAAGCAATGGTGGAACGAGCAGTGGATGGGTTATCCGGTAGGGCAGCATTATGAGCAGCAATCAAACATTACCAATGCCGGTAATTTAAAAGGTAATTTATTGCTGATTGTAGGCGAGGCTGATAACAATGTTCCGCCGGAGTCGACTTATCGTTTTGCTGATGCCCTGATAAAAAATAATAAATATTTTGACCTGCTAACTATACCCGGAATGGGCCACAGCGATGGCGGACTATATGGCCGTAAAAAGAAAAGAGATTTTTTTGTGAAGCACCTGCTAAATGTCGAACCACCTAATCGTAATGCAGATGAAATTACCGTTGTAAATACCGGAGAAACAGCACATCATTTAGCTGATTAATAGCCTGTTTATTCATGCTTATGTGACTCCTGTTAAATCAATTAAACAAAACAGGCACAAATACGAACGTTGTTTTCATAAACTGACGTTTGGTAAACGGTGTCAAATGTATTAATTGTTAATTTTGCCGCAGATAAAAACTCAAAAATGTCTATAACTACCGAAGACGAAAGAATTGGAATGCAACAGGCAAGTGATGCTGTTGCCATCACGCTTAAAAAGATGCGTGAGTTTGCCAAACCGGGCATTTCAACAAAGGAACTTGATGAGTACGGCGGCGAATTGCTGGCACAAATGGGCGCACGTTCTGCACCTGCGTTAACCTATAATTTCC
Source organism: Mucilaginibacter sp. P4_G9 (assembly GCF_056400985.1). Taxonomy (NCBI): domain Bacteria; kingdom Pseudomonadati; phylum Bacteroidota; class Sphingobacteriia; order Sphingobacteriales; family Sphingobacteriaceae; genus Mucilaginibacter; species Mucilaginibacter sp. P4_G9. The sequence continues at coordinate 2,364 of NZ_JBFUKF010000280.1, forward strand.
CCGGGTATACCTGTATTAGTATTAATGCGGAAGCTGCGCACGGAATACCATCAGTGGATAAAATCCTAAAAGAAGGTGATCTGATAAATATTGATGTATCGGCAGAATTAAATGGCTATTGGGCCGACAATGGCGGCTCGTTTGTATTGGGCGAAGATATCCACGGCCATGGCAAATTGGTAGAAGCATCGAAAGAGATATTGAGGAAGGCGATCAGCAACATTAAAGGTGGTGTCAGAATATCGGATATAGGCCGGCTGATCGAAACTGAAGCCAGGAAAGCCGGCTACATGGTAATAAAAAACCTGACCGGACATGGTATCGGTCGCAGCTTGCACGAGGAGCCTCACGAGATAGCTAACTACTGCGACAAGTACAACACTACGCGTTTTAAAAAGAATTCGGTGGTGGCGATAGAGACATTCATTTCAACACGGTCAACAATTGCCGATACACAAGCCGATGGCTGGACGCTAAGCGGTAATAAAGGTGGTTTTGTTGCGCAACACGAGCATACCATTATGGTAACTGGCGGTCAGCCGGTGATATTTACAGCGCAGAACGGCATTTGGGATTAGATAGCCCCGCAGCCTTAAAGGAGTGAAAACAGGCTCAATTGGACAGATCAACGCTTCATCCGGACAAATTGAGCCAGTAATATTTTTTTACCTTTCTTCCATCCAGGAAAGAAAAGCGGTAGATTTTTCCTTATTGATCAACAGCTTTTCGGGAGTTTCAACAACCAGCTTTACATAGAGCTTGCGCAGAAAATAATGTTCTACCTCCTTTATCGCTTTAAAATTAACCAGGTATTGCCGGTTGACCCTAAAGAATTGCCTGGATGATACGGCATTGGTAATTTGATCCAGCGACTGGCTAACGGCATATTCCTGCTTATCAAAACACATAATTGATGTGGCATCATTGCGGATATAAAAAAAGGCGATATTATCAGTATGTACCGTAGTGTACTTTTGGTTCTTAAATACCAGAAAGCTGGTTTTGCCGGCAGGCGACCCTAATCTGGACAGAAGGTCGCCGAGATCAGGCACTACCTTTTGCTGAAAGAAATTTTTCAACTCATCTACTTTCCTGAACGCTTCCTGGATATCCTCTTTTGAAAAGGGTTTAAGCACATAATCGACACCGTTACGCTTAAAAGCTTCCAGCGAATATTCATCAAAGGCCGTACAGAATATTACAGGGCAAGTGATCTTAACGGATTTAAAGATCTCGAAGGACAAACCATCGGCTAATTGAATATCCATAAAGATCAGGTCGGGTTGCGGGCTGCTGGTCAATGCCTCTACCGATCTTTCCACACTTTGATATTGCCCGGTGATCCTGGCTTCCGGGCGCAGGTTCAAAATGATATTTTCAAGCGATTTGGCTGTTTTCAGCTCGTCTTCAATGATGATGATATTCATAAATTAAAGGTAGTTTGATTTGGAACAGGTTTCCGTCATTAATAATCTCTACCTGCTTTTCAAGCAGGTGATGGTAACGCAGCTGAATGTTTTTCAAGCCCACGCCAAGCGAGTTTTGATCCCCGGATTTCAAACGGATCGGGTTTTCGATGATGATATGGTCAGCCTCTGCATATAAGCGGATATGCAATGGTTTATCTACCGATACCACATTATGCTTGATGCAATTTTCCACCAGTAACTGAAGGGTAAATGGCGGAATCAGGGTATGCATTATTTGGTCGTCCAATTCGTTTTTAAAGGTAAAGCCGCCCTCAAACCTGGCGTTCTGCAAAAACAGGTAAGCTTTCACAATTTCCATTTCGTCGGCCACTTGTATAAGATCGAGTTTCCGGCTCTCCAGCGTGTAGCGGTAAAAGTTTGAAAGTTTCAGGATGAAATCTACTGACTCCGCATCACCGGTTTCCACCATGGCTTTCAGCGTGTTGAGACTGTTAAACAGGAAGTGCGGGTTTACCTGCTGTTTCAATAATTCAAACTGAGCCCCCAGGTTATCGTTTTTGATCCGCTCCAGTTCCATGTTAACATATTGGTTCTCATAGTTTTGCTGCAACAACTGCAAAAACATATAGAAAATCAGGTTGATCAGGATACCCCTTACCTCTACCATCAGCATCACCGGTCCGAAATTGATATGCGACAAAATTAGCTGCTGTATCCAGGCTAAACCGAACATGACTCCAATCCCGATCAGCAAACTATTAACGAGCCTCGGATAAGAGATCTGCCGTTTAGGCGATTTTTCAGACTGATAGGAAAACATATAAATATTCACATACCACATCAGCAGGGCAAACGCCGAAGTGATGCCTGCATTCACAGCTGCTTCTGCCGCATTAAAATGCTGCTGTGCTATCTGTGGAACTGATGACAACAGCCCGATGGTAATAGCGCTGACCCAGATAAGAGCAGCCGATATCTTTAATTTTTGTTTATTCATGATAAGCGTCCCCCAAATTTATAGATATTATTTCATGCCGGGTAAATTATTGCAGAGCTTCCCAGCAATCGCTTTTTTAATATTTAAAGGGTCAAACGCCAGAAAAAACCATTAAATGAACCTATTTGGCACAGAATATTGGCGAATAGCGATGGGTTTGAAACCCATCGCTATGGTGAAAGTTTTAATTTAGTTTTAAAAGCGATTGCTGGCGAACTTCCATTTAAACCAACATCCTGCCACCAACCGGACAGTTTAGTAGCAGGGTGTTTCGATATTTTAGACTGTTGGTAAATATTCGTTATTTGGAAAGACTATCGGCTTCAATAATGGCATCGGCAAACGCTTTGGGTGCTTCCTGCGGCAGGTTATGCCCTATCCCGCCTGCCACCGTATGATGCGCGTATTTTCCTTTGAATTTTGCAGCATAATTTGCCGGATCGGGATGAGGGGCGCCATTGGCATCACCTTCAAGAGTAACTGTTGGTACCGTGATCGCAGGTGCAGTAGCCAACTTATTTTCCAGCGCATTATATTTGGCTTCACCCTTAACCAGGCCTAAACGCCAGCGATAATTATGTATCACGATAGCCACATGATCGGGATTATTAAAAGCCGCGGCCGATTGCGCATAGGTGGTATCGCTAAATTGCCATTTTGGCGAGGCGGTTTGCCAGATCAGGTGATTAAATTCCTTTGTATTGGCTTCATAACCTGCACGGCCGCGTTCGGTGGCAAAGTAGTATTGGTACCACCAGCTCAACTCTGCTTTAGGCGGCAGCGGCGCGATATTTCCTTTTTGGCTTCCTATCAGGTAGCCGCTTACCGATACCAGGGCCTTGCATCTTTCGGGATACAAAGCGGCGATGATATCTGCGGTGCGCGCGCCCCAGTCAAAGCCGCCGATAACCGCTTTTTGAATTTTTAAAGCGTCCATTAGCGCGATAATATCCAACGCCAATGCTGCCTGCTGTCCGTTTCGCATGGTTTGAGGAGAAAGGAAACGTGTGCTGCCATACCCTCTCAGGTAGGGGACAATGACCCGGTAGCCCTTTGCGGCCAGCAAGGCCGATACAGCGGCATAGCTATTAATATCATATGGCCAGCCATGGAGCAGGATGACCGGCTGTCCGTCAGCCGGACCGGCTTCTGCATAGCCCACATTCAGCACACCGGCATTGACTTGTTTGATTGCTGTAAAGCGGGTTGGTAAATTATTCAAGGTTAACTCTTGTGCGCTTGCTGACCTGAATTGGATGATGATCGCTAATAATGCGATAAGTGCTGAAAATGGAAGGCGGATGTTACGTTGGCTCTTCATGATGCTTAGTTTTATTTTGTTTGACCGAAGAATATTTACCTGCATCCCCGGGATGCAAGCTTTTGAATAATTACTGATTAAACCTTGGCGGCATTAACGTAGGTGGCAGGATATAATTTCCTGAACATAGCATAGGTTATGCTAATAATAGCGAACGCGATGATTGCATCAATGGTTGCCGGGAAACCAAGCACTACAATTTTAGAGAAAAAGGCAAAAAGGATATCAAAGAAGATACCGGCAAATACCCATTCCTTTAATCTTAGTAAACGGTTAGGGGTTAACAGTACTATAACGCCTGAAAGTTTAGCTACACCGAGAATGTAAATGAAGTGCGGCGGGTAACCAAGTTTTACAGTAATATCCCAAACGATAAGGTTCTTAGTTAGTTCACAGAAACCGCTGGCACCAAACCATAATGACATTAATGATG
>NZ_JBFUKF010000281.1:0-6536 GCF_056400985.1 Mucilaginibacter sp. P4_G9
CACACAAAAGGTGATCTAACAGTAATTTTAAGCGCCCCCGATAGTGCTAATTACATCATTGATGCTTTGCAGTTATGCAAAATAATTGATGATAGCATTAGTAAGTTTCATACATACTGTGCTTGAGCTACTAAAAGTAAAATTCTATGGTAGCCATTTTGAGATAGAAAACATCAGGCGTTAAATTATTGAACAGAGATTACATTCAAATGGACGAAAAAAAATAGCCAATTTCCTTTCGCTGCCGCAAGCGTCCCCGGCTTGTGGCCCGCATGCTAAGTATACCTGAAAATAAAAAGCTAAACTACTTTAAGGTGGCCGAACTGCCAACACTGGTAACCCAAATTTGAGTTCGTATATAAAAGCTTTTTAACCTGCCTTTAATCGTTATTTAAATAAGCTTTTGCCAACTCTTTAAATTGAGACTGCACCTGGAACACCTCCTTGTGCAGTCTTATTAGTTCTGGGGAATAGTTCTCCCTTAACTCAGCCAACTCCGCCTCAATTTCAACGAGAATTTGATTTGAATTGTCATTTGATGGTAAACCCAGATCGGCATATATTTTCCGTGATGGCTCAATGGCCTGCTTCCTATTGGTAAGATTGACGTAAATTGTTAAATTCAACTCCACATGGCTTTGTAAATTCAAACCTCTAATTAGCATTTCGTACCCTAATTTATCAGGGTCGTCAAAAAGCAAGTCCATCAAGTTTGTAGATACATTTACTCTATGCTCATAGGCCCTTATATCAAGTAATATTAAGTCAACTTGCGTGGGTAGATTAACGGCCTTCGGCATCGGAACATTTGCTGAAGACATTTTGTGTATCCACGTGCTGTAATCAGAGTAAAAATTAATTATCGCCTGCTGAGATTGCGTGTAATTTTTACCCTTTTTATCTTTAAGTATGTCTAAATCGGACATCACCTTTGCATTATCCCGCATAAACTCCGCTTTGATGCCTTCGATAACCTTGGTTAGGCCCTCAATGTCCTCCTTATCGGCCGCGTTCTGCCCTTTTTTTAGATAATAGCCTTGCCGAACGAGGATAACGACAGTTACTATAATCTGCACGGCCAATGTTAAAAGGTACCCTAACTGATATTTTTCCATTTTATTTAAGTTGCATAAAAGTATAGAAAAGGTTGCACATTTATTATTTGCAATTGAGGCGCAACCATCATGCGATTTCTTTAGAAAAATTACATCTTTACAGAATAAACCGATGATTAGCTTATGGTCGGTGTTTTCCCTTCGCTGCCGCAAGCGTCCCCGGCTTGTGGCCCGCATGCTAAGTATACACCCGCCGGGCAATCCTCCTATTTACTTTTTAATGTTTTAAAGGTACATTTGTAGTATAAGGTAGGACAATGAAACTTTTAATCGACATTGCTGATAATAAAGCAGAWAGCTTTCTGGAATTGCTTAAAAGCCATTCTTATGTGAAAGCTAAACCCTTGTCTGCACCCGATGCTGCGGTACTGGAAGAATTAACCCATATTAAAAAGGCTTTAAAGCTTGCCGATAAAGTCAAGGCAGGCACGATCAAAAGTCGCCCGGCGTCAGAATTATTGAATGAATTATAATGTTCGTACGATCCAACCATTTGACAAACAGTTCAAACGGTATTTAAAAAAATATCCCTCGCTTAAATCGAAAAAGCGCTWCCCTGGCATTTACACCGATGAGCTTTGAATTTTAAGATAAATATTCTAATTTTAGAGGTCAAAGCCTAACCTCTATGACTAAGATCTATACTATCCTATCGCTAATGCTATTTGTAGCATGTTTCGCATCATGTAAAAAAAGCAACTCAATTGAAAAGGATGATTCAAATAAAGTTTCTGTAGTAAGTAAGATCACATTCCAATATTCTCCAACTCAAAAAAGAGTGGAAGAATATATATATGATAATGAAAGGCGTGTGTTAAAATCTCGTACAGAAAACTATAGTACAACTCCGGCCGGACAGTGGGAAACCTATACATATGAGTACGACTCAAACAACCGTTTGACTAAAGCGGTACTTACTAACGTTTCGAATCAAGTGCAGGGAACACAGGTTTTCGTTTACAATTATAATACTGTTGCGGGTGAGCAAATTTATTTTGAAACAAGAGATGGAGTTCCGGTAGCAGTTGTCCCGATATCGCTGGACGCTAATGGAAGAGTTATTTTTGTTAAAAAAAGATATGGGTTGAAATATGATGCACAAGGTAATTTTACATACTTTGGTGCTCCGGAGGGGATGAATGATTGGAACGCAACTATTCAATGGGACGATAAAAAAAACCCTTTTCATAATGTGGTGGGTTTGAATCCTAATTTCAATTACCTGGTGGAACTTTATCCAATCCAAACTCCACACAATCTTTTAACGATAAACAATGTCGGTAAAACTGTAATTACTTATAATACAGAAGATTTACCCGTTAACTCAACTCATACCGGAAGCGATGGCAGCAAAACAATTATCGATTATGAGTATATTAAGATGTAGTTGGATATAATCTTCAGCTTATAAAACTATACATATCCAATCTGCCTGATGCCTCCGGGTCCTCCTCTGGAGAGACCCAGAGGGGACGAAGCTTTGCAAATCGGATCTGCATAGTTTGGGATTGCTTCGTACCTCGCAATGACGGTCTGTTTTCCAGTCCCCTCAGGGTCTCCTTGGAAAGGGACCCTGAGGCCGCCTGCCAGGTATAAAACTATGCATATCCAACCTGCACGATGCCTCAGGGTCCTCCTTCGGAGAGACCCTGAGGGGACGGTAGTATTAATTGCCGAACTGGGTACAATTCAGTCCCCTCATGGCTCTTCTTGAAAAGAAATGGTAATACGGCGTTGGATACTTTACTAAATTTCGGTTTTTACTATTACATCGGCCTTTAGATGGGGTTGGCCCTTACCTGTAGTGATTAGGTTGAGCAAGCTATGCTCCAGAAAATAATTCCAGCCTTTGAAGCAGTCCTGGTAACATTCGCTTTCAGGAACTAAACCCACATGGGTGAAATGCACCTGCGTTTTGCCTTCTTTTTTTGCGATCTCAAAGCGGATCTGGGTGCCGGTCCATTCGGTTTTATCTTCCAGGAAACTGAGGTAACTGTCGGTAACCAACCAAACAACCTTTTCGCCCGGGATCACCTCGGTTAATTTTTGTTTGGAATAGTGCATGTCTGCGAAGCGGACCTCAAATTCATCATTCAGTTTTTCGGAATATCCTTTAAAATCCTCCGACCACCAGGCGCGGATATCATTAATGGCATTAAATACTTCTTCCGGACTTTGGTTTACCAATAAGGTAGTTGTAAAATCGTGTGTTTTCATGGTTGTTTTATTGAGATGTTAATGTTTGATCTTCCACTTATCTGCCAGTTCGGCATTGAAACCGTCCTTGTCTTTCGGGTTAGGTTTTCCCTTTCCGGTAGTAATTAAACTGTAAAGGCTATTGGTAATATAGTTGCCCCAGGCATCGTAGCAAACTTTGTAGCACTCATACCCGGGCACCAGGCCTTCGTGTGTGAATTTTACCTTTGTTTTACCACCTTCAGAAGTAATATCGAAAATGAGTTTGGTGCCTATCCATTCCGTCTTATCTTTTGTAAAGCTGAACTGATTATCCAAAACCTCGTACACCAATTTTTTATCCGGGATCATTTCTATGAGTTTCATTTTACAGATATGGACGTCTTTGTAGTGATAGACGAACACCTGGCCCGGTTTATCTGTCGGGCCTTCTATTTCTTCAGACCACCAGCCGCGAAAGTTTTTGATCGCTTCGAAAGCTGTCTTTGGATCCTGCTCCACTAAAATGGAGGCGGTGTAATTTTGCTTTTCCATATGATGCTGTTTTAAATGGATCACTTTAACCGGATCTTTTATTTCTGTCAGTTGCATTGGGCTATTGTTCCGGTTAGGGAACAATAATGCCGCGAGCAGGATCGTGGTGAAATTTGATGTGATCATATTGTTTTTAGTTTGGTAATTTGCTGTTTAATAAAGTTTCCAATTTTTTCAGTTTCGATGCCCAGAACTCATCAAAGTAGTTGAGCCAGGCATGCAGCTCTTCGAAGCCGTCCTTTTTTAGTGTACAGTACCGTTCTCTGCCCATATCCTGTATGGAAATAAAGCCGGCGGTTTCCAGTATTTTAACGTGTTTGGAAACAGCAGGGCGGCTCATGTCGAAATTGTCGGCCAGGCTGTTAATGGTTAGGCTGTCCTCCGAGAGCAGCATCAGCATCTTCCTCCTGCTGGGATCTCCGATCACCTGGAAGGTATCAAGCGTTGGTATGGCCATGTGGCGCGGTGTTTAAAAGTTTGTCGATGTTCTGGAATTTTTCCAACCAGCCGTGCATCAGGGCGTGGTACATGTCAAGGTTTTCTGCCTTGTCGAAGCCGCGGTGGTCCAGGAATACTTCGGTACCGTTGTCTTTGGGTTCCAGCTGCCAGGTAACCACGGATTCCAGCGTGATGCTGCCCTGGCCGGGGCCGCAGTTCCAGGAATAGCTTAATGTTTTTAAAGGGTCTATCTCCAGCACCTTACAATAAAAGATGCCGTCAAAATTCAGGTTGGCTTTTCCGCCTGTCCTGAATTGAAATTCGTGCCCTACAACAGGCTGAAAATCATTTTTCATGAGCCACTGCCCCATGAGTTCGGAATTTGTGAGGTATTCCCAAACCGTCTCAATGGGATGGGCGAAGAAATACTGGTGTTTGATAATTTTTGCCATAATAGGTAACTTTAAGGTTACCCAAACGTATAGGTAACTTCTGAGTTACGCAAATTTATTTTAATTTTTATTTTGGTGAGCCGCCCCGCGGTATCACAGCACCTCAAAGTGCTGAAAGACGCCAAACTGATTACCCTGAAAACCGTGGGCAACAACAATATGTATGAGCTGAACCGGGAAGGCATCCTCACGATGCGGAATTACCTGGATAAATTCCGGGACGAAGCCTGAAGGGGGCAGTGGGTGAGTTAACTGCCTTTATTTTTTAGCGCCACCTTTGTCTTTGTTTGCTTTTTCCTGGCCTATCCCCATAGTGAGTGCCGTTAAGCCTGCCATACTGCCAAGTTGCATAGTATCAATTGCCGAACTGGGTACAATTACAATAGTGGAGTTTTGTTTCAAACCTTCGTAGAGCATATTCATCGCCCTTAAATGCAATGCCACCGGGTTGTTTGCGTAGGTTAAGGCTGCTTCTCCAAACTTTTCGGCCACCTGTTTCTCAGAGTCGCCCAAAATTACCCTGGCCTGCCGTTCTCTTTCTGCCTGCGCCTGCATAGACATGGCGTTCTCCAATGCGCCGGGGATCAAAACGTCTTTGATCTCCACGGAGTTGACATTGATACCCCATGGCTCTGTACGTTCGTCAATAATCTTTTGCAGTATGCCGCTAATTTTCTCCCTTCCTTCAAGCATGTCGGATAACATGGTCTTTCCGATAACATCGCGCAATGCGGTTTGCGAGGCCCAACTAATTGCACCCATATAATCCGCCACTTCGAGGGCAGCTTTTTTCGGGTCCAGCACCTTCCAAAATAATACGGCATCCACATCAACCGGTACGGTGTCTTTGGTAAGGGTTTTTTCGGCCTTAAACGATGTTGTAATCACCCGGGTATCAATCCAGTATGGTATGGTATCCAGAATGGGGATAATGAAAAACAACCCTGGCCCCCTGAGCGATTGAAAACGACCCAGGCGCAATACTACGGCCCTTTCCCAGGGATTTGCAATCTTGATAGCAATAGAAATCAGCAATGCAACCACAAAGACGCTTGCCATAATGATGGTGCTTGTTGCAACATTCGAAGCATCATATGCCATCCTTGCCCATACAATACCAAGACCAAGAATTACAAAAAATACGATTACAGGAAACGAATTTTGACTTCTCATACCAAACCACCTCCTAATTGGTTGATATATTGTATAATAAAGATAATCAAATTGTGCCCCTGATTGGTAATGGTAATCACATATTTTCCGTCCCCTCAGGGTCTCCTTGAAAAGGGACCCTGAGGGGACAAACATCATTCCCTATCAATCTCGCTAACCCGTATCGAAAGGATCCCAAATGCAAAGGTGAGCGACACGAAAACCAATTGATATACAAATAAAAACAGCAGCATGCTGTAGGTTAACATGGCCGATGACGACGACTGGATAACCGTACGCACATCATCGCGGCCCCACTCCTTAATTAAGTTGGCTTTACTGCCTGTTTCCTGCAATCCCTGCTTAAGTTCRCCCTGGGGCCATACCGGGAAAAACAGGGGCTTCGAGTCTTTATATCCCACAACATATTGATTAAAAAGGAACAGGTAAAGAAACAATGTAAGCCCAAATGTTACTATTGAAACAATAGCCAAACGATTGATGGTTTTTATGGAAAGGGAGTTGAAAAAGCCGGAGTTAAACCTCAATATTAAAAGGGTAAATACTCCAAAAGACTCTATAATGCCACAAAACAGGTATTTTGAACTATCGGGCGGTACCCCTATATTGCTTAAAAGCACCCCCAAAC
>NZ_JBFUKF010000282.1:0-7627 GCF_056400985.1 Mucilaginibacter sp. P4_G9
GTGGCTGTTGCACAACTCGTCAACTATTTCGCAATAATTTATGTTAAGATATTGATTTTTAGTATCTTAACGTCATGCAAGGAAAGAAGCACTATCAAGAGAAACTCTTTACCAATTTCCAATTGTCCGACCGTGTTCCGGCAGACAATATATACCGAAAGCTGAAAGAAACACTAGATCTTCAGYTTTTATATGCGTCTACCGCTAAGTATTACGGGAAAGACGGACAAAAAAGTATTGACCCGGTTGTTTTCTTTAAGTTATTACTCGTTGGCTATTTGGAGAATCAGCCAAGTGATAGGCGCATCATTAACATATCATCCATGCGCCTTGATATTCTTTATTTTATTGGTTACGATATCGACGAAGAATTGCCCTGGCATTCTACTTTAAGCCGTACCCGCCAGCTTTATGATGAAGACATATTTAACCAATTATTTAAACAAGTATTAAAGCAGTGCATAGACAAAGGAATGTTAACCGGCAAAAGACAGGCAGTTGATAGTGTTTTTGTGAAAGCTAACGCAGCTTTAGACAGCATTAAAGAAAAGGTCATTATGGAAGATGCGATGGCCTTTACCAATCAATTAAAGGAGGAACAGCTGGAAAATGCAACGGATGATAATCGGGGAACAGGCCAACTCCACGAGCCCAAACCCCAGAAAGGAGGGAACGCCAGCAGGGCCAGTACAACCGATCCGGATTCAAGGATGTCAGTAAAGCCAGGTAAAGTAATGAAGCTAAATTACCTGAGCCAACTTAGCGTTGACACTTCCAGTTATGTTATCACCAGTATTGGTGCTTTTCACGCAGATAAAAAGGACAGTCAGTGTCTTGACGATGTACTTGAAAAAATTGATAATAACCTTAAAGATTACGGTCTTGCTGTAGAAGAGATCATTGCTGATGCCAATTATAGCAGTTCAGATGCCTTACATAGCCTTATTTCCAGGGGCATTACCGGGTACATTCCCAATACCGGAACCTATAAGCAAGTACGCGATGGATTTAAATATGATGAAGAAAATGACCGATACATATGTGACCAGGGAAATACTTTAAAGTTCATTGGCTACAAGAAACATCACGGCGTTTCAAAAACCTACATGAGCAAAAGATCCGATTGCAAAAAGTGCGTTATTCGTGAAAAATGTATCGGTAGGGCAAGTTATAAAATGCTAACTAATTCGTTAAACAGGCCATTATTCGATGACATGCATAAACGAATACATGAGGACTATGGAAGACAAATGATGACCATCAGAAAAAGCACAGTAGAGCCAGTAATTGGCACATTAGTAGAATACTTAGGAATGCAGAAAGTACGTACGATCGGTATAAAACTAGCCAATAAATGTATGATAATGGCAGGAATTGCTTACAATCTTAAGAAGTTAATTAAATATGGAGGGAATAGGCTTTGGCATGAGATTTTAAGCTTATTAGAGCCTTTTAAGACATCTGATTTTTATTGCGCTTAAATCAGATGCCAGGCTAAAATGATCGCACAACTTAGTTTATTGTTCGTTAAAGGGTTAGTTGTGCAACAGCCACTTGTAAAACCTTCCAAATATATCAAAGCAATATTCTACCTTTTTTTTATTGTAATTAAGCGTCATTATTCCCCTTATGTCAACATTGGCACGCATTGGCTGTTTACTGAAATTCTTTATATAAGAATTGAATTGAGAAACATCCTTCAAGTCGACAAAAGACTTTACCGTCATCGTTTCTTTTAACTGCTGTCTAAAGCTATTGCAATCAACATTCATTATCGTTTCCGTAAAAAAACCGCCACATTCTACTTTAACAGATAGCAGTTTGCCGTTTTGTGAGTAAGAAGAGCTACAAACAAAGCACGTTATTGCGATTAACATTAATTTCATATTCATAGCTATTGATCTTTCTTAGGATTTACGGTTTTAGGTCTTGGTGCAACTATCTTAATTTCTTGTAAGTGGAAAAAGTTTAATGGTACAGACATCCCCCGCTGTCGCAAGGGTCCACCCTTGTGACCCGCGTGTCAACTATACGCCATACCATCCTTCAAATTTCCGTTCCCTTAGGGTACAGGAAAAACCTTTGTCCAAAAGTCCTTTATCCTTTGTCTAAAAGTCTAACTCCGTCTCCTTAGGGTCTCTGATTGAGAGGGCCCTGAGGGTGCAGGAATAGGCTTCTTTTGGCATTAAATTTCATGCGCCGATTGAAAAACCCTGATTCTATTGATAGCTTTTTGCAGTCGTGGCCTATTATAACGTTGAACGCCAACCGGGTAAGCATTTAGTATAACATTTAGCATAAGCAGCCATAATGATTGCTTAAATCCGTAATAAAATGCAACGAAGAGCGTAGGGACCAATACGATAAAGAAGATAATTAAATGCCCAAATTCCGATTGCCGGGTGGTATACTCCAAATGTTTTAGCGCATCCAAACTCTTTTTTACCGGATTGGCAGCTTTGTTGAGTTTCTCCCAGCCAACCCATACCAAAACCTTTCTAAATCCATGAATCCCGAACCATTTATAGATCTTTCCATCAGCCTCCCATTTTTTCGAATTGTAATAAGTGGATGCCAATGGCAGTTTGAAGGTATGAGTGAAGAATAAAACACCCATCATCAGCATAAAATTTAATACCCACGCAAACAAAAAAGAATGCATGCCTTGCCGAAGAGCTACCGCCACCACCGTGCACACAACGTTAATAACACTACACAAACTTTTAAATATTTACCCATTGCGCTCTGTTTTTGCTTCCCTATTAAATGTGCAATGAATTATAGCACAGCATGCTAACTATACGCCAATTAATGTATACCTGCAGCGTTCTTTTTTAAAAATACAAAATCCCGCATTAATAAACATCCGGGATTTGCATAATCAATATCTTGCATGCGGGTCACAAGGGCCACCCTTGCGACCGCGAAAGTAATTGGCCTGTCACCCTGAGCCTGTCGAAGGGTCGCGCGCAGAGGCCTTCACCCGCTATGCTTCGACAGGCTCATGACAGCCTTTTAGCAACGTAATTCCCCCTTCAGAGCTCCGGGTTTTTATCACTTACAATGACATGGTGATGATAAGCCCAGTTAAAACCTTGTCCGCCCATCCAACCATACCACAGCATAACCGGACGGACGGACACCGCACAAAGCAAAAGGCCGCATTAACCGCGGCCTTTGGATGCAAGCTGAAATGAAATTTTTCACCCTCCCCTTTTCGACTGTTATTGGCTGTAAAAAATGCCAAGTTGCCATCGTTCATTGCTTTGGAAGAATGGTTACAATTACTCTTTTATATCGGGTTAGCCGGGGCGTTCCTTTATCGGTAACCTTCAAAATGAAGTGAGTAGTTTGGATACTACCTACCTCTGGTGCTTTTAACTCTGGAATGACAGACATGTTTTCTGCCGGACCGACCGCTATTGTATTATGCAACGTTCCCGCTTCCCTGTATTGAAACCAATGAAAGCTCAGGGCATCTCCATCAGGGTCATAGGATGCACTGCCGTCAAGACTAAATGTCTCGCCGGATTTTACCGTGAGCTGTTCGGGCATATTGAGTTTCACAACCGGTGGGTGATTGGCAGCTTTATAATCCGTATTACACCAGGCCATTCTTGCCGCAAAATCATTCTGGATTTCTTCTCTCCATCTCCAAATCGTTACATGGTTGTCTTTGTATGTACCTGTGTCTTTTACAATGGCACTCCCCCATTTGCCCGGCACCCAGGGTGTATATTCGTCTTCGGCATTTGTCCAAAATGGTCTCGTCTCTTCTTCCAGCGGAACAATCCATTTCAACTTAGGATCGAAGGGTGGTTTGTAAAATTCATAACGTCCGCCCCAACCTCCCCAGTTTGGATGCTCCGGGTTGTTCAGTCCATTGGGAATCAGCGAGAGCCAGGACGGGGTATCACCCTCCATGCCAAAAGACACATCCGGATAGATTGCCCCGAGGGGCCCATGTCCCTGCTGTACATTTCGCATAAGCCAATCATTGCTCACGACTTCGTTGTTGGCGCCGGGAAATACGCTTAAGATGGCTGACCATGTAGCCGTATAATAATTTCCAGGGCTTGCGATGTAGAACAGGCCGGGGAAATTCTTGCGTATCCATGGCCCCGAATTATCCTGGTCCGAAATCGTGTATACTCTGAGCTTGCTTATCAACCTTTTTGCTTCCCCTTCGCTTTTAGTCTCCCTGATTTTCCAGAGTGCTTGCGCCAGTATATTCGGGCCGCCCCAAACAGTCACCCATAAAGGGCGGCTATCATTCTTTTCAAGCATCTTAATCACCCAGTCCGAACCTTCCGAATCTTTGCCTTTTCCTACGCCTTCCATCCCATAAACCGGAATGCCTTTTTTTACCAGGCTTAATAAGTATTGCGCTGTCGGAAATCCGGGTTCATGTTTTAGAAGATTAGGTTGCACCTTCTCATAACTACGAATAACTTTTTCAATGAGTTGTGGGCTAACCTTTTTTGATTGATGAATGGATGTTGAAGCGATGAGCCCTTCGATGTCGATTTGATTTGTGTATAGCATTAACCGCACCATCGACATAAAATCATCAGGCTCGTTTCCAATGTCGGTAATTACAATCAGGCGATGTTTGGCAATTGTTTGTGCAGAAGCCGTAATGTGTGTTGCCAGTATAATAATTAATACAACCAGCGCAACTGGCATTAGTCTTGTTTTCATTATTTTAACGTGAGTTCGGGATAAGAAAAGTATATAAAAAGAGAGCAGGCCATAGTTTTTTATCGTAAATAATTGACAATCAATTTATTAACAATAAATCAACGCCCTGTGCTCAGCGATAAAATTATAGATTTTTTTTAAACGTTGATGACTTTTACAAAGAAATAGTACCAGAACTTGAAAAACAGTTTACCCACGCTTCCCGAAGTGTTCCGCTGTTCGAATGTCTCCGACTTCGAACGACTATGCCCTTGTTGGAGTTGTCTCTACAGATGTTCGGAAGATTATAAAAAGCTGGCCCCGTGCGATTCCCTCCCAACGGGAGGGTGCAGGGAGGGGTTTCTACACCAGGCTTTTACTCTTGAATAGCAGCGGGGGCCTATCGCTCGCAAAACCCCTTCCTCCTCCTTCCCCAAGGAAGGAATCGCACATCCCCCGCTTTTTATAATCTTCCGAACGCCTATAGTGACAACACCAACAAAGTGCAGTATAAAAAGCGACAGCAAAAGTGAGCGAGGGGATTTGTCCGGACCATGTCCGCAACAGGCTGGGACAGGTAAGCGGACGGACAGGCAATTTTTGAAAACGTTTTTTTGCAATAGGGATAGAAGTGGATACCGGCCAATGCGGATAAGGCCTGCGCAGTATGAACGTATAGCCCGGACCGCAGGTATTGCCCTTATGGTTCATTAGTTCACTGGTTCATTAGTTTATTGGTGGATGGCGGGTGATTGCTTAACGCAACACTTTTTGCACAAGACCGGCGGCAAAAACGGAATGATCGGGTTTTGGTTACCGCCGCTTAAATTTCCTTTTGCCCACAACCGCGAATACCGAGGTGATTACTATCCCCGAAACAAAATAGAGGAGTATAAAATTAAGTTTGGTTGGTAAGTAAGCCATTAAAATACCGGTTGAAAGGGCTATTGCCGCATTGATGAGCATTAAACCGCCTACCCAGTTGCATAAACCGTTAACATCTGTAACCAGGTCTTCATTAAAACCAGATATCAGGCTGGCTTTCTTTTTATACTTTACCTGGTAGCCTAATACAAGCATCACCAGGGCAATAACGCCAAATACAATGAGGTTAAACATTTATTGGGGGCGTTGATTGGAATTTTTACTTTGTTGCAGGTTAAGCATATCTTTAACGCTGGTAAATGGTGTTAGCTTCCCTTCCTGCGCTTGTTTCAATGAATCTCTTACTCCTTTCAATACATATTCAGGATAAACCTCTGGCTGCTCATCCCCGGGATAATTAATCAATTCGTCCATAAAAACAAATTTAGCTATTATTCAAACCAAAACAATTTACCATTAGCCCAAATTACATCAGCTCCCCATCCTTATGCACATGGTAAGTTTTGTAAGCCAGGTAATAAAGCAACAATGCGGGCAGGGTATTTAATAATATTCCCTGGGCATTCATATGTGGATACGTCATGATAACCTGTACAATAAGCAGCACCAAAGCAACTGTTCCTCCTATTAAATACAGGTTGCGAAATTTGGGATTCATAGGCAGGCAGGTTTATAAATAACCATTTCATAAACTTTTACGCTTATGAAATGGTTAAATTAAAAAACATTATCGTTTTAATTCATACTTAGCAGGCGTTGATGACACCTTTTTAAATATGGTTGCACCCAAAGGTGGTATTGTAATCCTGATAGAGTTATCCTTACCATGCCATTTTTCGGGTTCGGCTTTTACAGGCTCATCATTGATGAGGCCGCTTCCCCAAAGGTTTTTAGCATCGGAGTTAAAAATCTCTTTCCAGTCGCCGTCGGCCGTTACGCCTATACGGTATTTGTAGCGTGGTACGGGCGTCATGTTCAGGATGATAACCAGGTCGTCCTTAGTGTTGTTGCCCATACGACTGTAAACCAGTATAGAATCATTGGCATTGCCGCCATCTATCCATTGAAAACCGGTAAAATCAAAGCTTTTTTCATGCAGGGCTGGCTCATCGCGGTATAAGTGATTGAGGGTTTTCACCGTTTCTGACATGCCCTGGTGATTGGCGTACTCCAACACATGCCATTGTAACGACTGGCCGAAGTTCCACTCATCGCCCTGGCCAAATTCGGCCCCCATAAACAGCAGTTTTGTGCCCGGATGGGTAAACATATAGCTGTACATCAGGCGTAGATTGGCAAACTGCTGCCACTCATCGCCCGGCATTTTGCGCAGCATGCTGCCTTTGCCAAATACCACCTCATCGTGCGAGAAAGGCAGCATAAAATTTTCGGTGAAGGCATATATGGTGCTAAACGTGATCTCGTTATGATGATATTTACGGTGGATAGGGTCCTCCTTAAAGTAATCGATAGTATCGTGCATCCAACCCATCATCCATTTCATCCCGAATCCTAATCCACCCAAATAAACCGGGCGGCTAACACCTGTGAACGATGTGGACTCCTCTGCAATAGTTTGCGTTGATGGGAAATGGCTATAAACTGCCTCGTTAAATTCTTTAAGGAACGATACGGCTTCCAGGTTCTCATTACCGCCATAAATGTTGGCTTCCCATTCGCCATGTTTACGCGAGTAATCAAGGTAAAGCATGGATGCAACCGCGTCTACACGTAAACCGTCGGCATGGTACCTGTCGAGCCAGAACAGCGCATTACTGATCAGGAATGCCCTAACCTCGTTACGCCCATAATTAAATATGTACGATTTCCAATCGGGGTGAAAGCCTTTACGCGGATCGGCGTGCTCATACAGGTGCGTACCGTCGAATTTATAAAGCGCGTGAATATCACCGGGAAAGTGCGAAGGCACCCAATCAAGTATTACACCAATACCGGCCTTATGAAATTCCTCAATTAAGTACATCAACTCCTGCGGCGTACCATAGCGTGAGGCGGCTGCAAAATAGCCCGAGATCTGGTATCCCCAGCTTGGGTAAAAGGG
>NZ_JBFUKF010000283.1:0-6484 GCF_056400985.1 Mucilaginibacter sp. P4_G9
GCCGTTGCCCTGGCAGCCCACTTACTTGGTTATCAAAAAAACGTACGGAATTAATGCAAGTGTCCGGTTATTGATTACTAAGCGAACACCTGTTTGATGCAGATGAATACTACCCGTCAAAAAAAATAAAAAAAAATCTGACAATAAAAACCGCTTAAAAACAGCTACTTATGCGTTATTACAAAAAAACGCCGGAGATTTAATACCTTTTTTTGAGCGTCGTAAAAAATTTGGCACAGGATTGGAATAAAGCCTATCAAACGTATCTGTTATGAAAAATACCAAGAAACCGGTTAAGGAAGCAGAGAAGGAGTGGGAAAATCCGGTAGAGCCAACAAAAACAACAGACCCACGCGATGAGGAACAACTTTTAAGGCAATACAACGAAGCAAAACGTCGGAAAGAAAACCTTACCGAAAACCAGGAAAACGAAAAGAAAGACTAAACACAAGAAATTAAACGTAAAAAAACTAAACTATGAAAAACCCCAGAAAACCTTCAACCAACAAATTAGTAACACGTTTTGACAACGAATTAAAAATGATACTGGTGAATGATTTAAAAGCTGCTAAAGCAAAAGCATCACGGCTTTTACCAAGCGCGGCTTAATAAAACCAAACATACTTACCTACGAAACATCTACCTATGAAAGCTTATAAAATTGCACCATCAATGAGTAAATTAATTAACAGATTTGACGATGAATTATTAAACATTTTATTGGAAGATTTGAGAAACTTCAAATTGAAAAATCAATTTGTTAAAAACAACACGCAGGTTGCTACGCAACAAACAAGCAAGGCTGCCTGATCATCATATATACCCTACATCTATCTATCCGAAGTACTACACATCTATGAAAACGATAAAACCCTGCCAAAAACAGGGTTTTATTTTTTTAAAGCATATTTGATGATAAGGCCTGCGGTTTTAGCCGATGCCCCCGGCTGCCCCATCCTTCCATCAAGCTCATCATAGTTGCCCAGCATGTTTGCACGGTAAGCATCATCGTTTATGATGGCGTTAAGTTCGGCGGCTATTTTCAGTTCGTTGCAATCCTCCTGTATAAGCTCTTTTACAATGCCCTTATCAACAATAAGGTTAACCAAGGATATAAATTTGATTTTAACCAACAAGCGGGCTATAGCTATGGTTAGGGGATTCCCTTTATAAACTACTACCTGCGGCACATTAAACAAAGCGGTTTCCAACGTAGCCGTGCCCGATGCTACAACAGCGGCATAGGCATGGGTTAATAAATCATAAGTAGCATTAAATATTACGGGAATGTTTTTGCCGCTTAAAAACCTGCTGTAAAAATCCGGCTTAAAAGATGGCGCTCCGGCTATAACAAACTGATGATCAGGAAACTGTTCTGTTACCACTATCATTTCGGGCAGCAAGTAGCTTATCTCCTGCTTACGGCTGCCGGGTAACAGGGCGATGATCTTTTTATTGGTTAAATGATGTTTCCGTAAAAAACCAGGTTCGGGTTTAAATGCAGTTTTAGCATCCAGCAGCGGGTTGCCTACATAGTCAACAACCATTCCCCAGGTTTTGTAAAACTCAACCTCAAAAGGCAGGATACAAAACAAGTGATCAACTATCTTTTTGATTTTTAAAACCCGTTTCTGATTCCAGGCCCATACTTTGGGCGAGATGTAATAGTAAACGGTTAATCCAGCAGATTTTGCAAACTCCGCTATCTTTAAATTAAAACCGGGGAAATCTATCAGCACCAAAACATCGGGTTGATACGCAACAATATCCTGTTTACAGGTCTTCATGTTTTTCAGGATGGTGCGCAGATTTACTGCTACCTCCACAAAACCCATAAAAGCCATATCGGCATAATGCTTTACCAATGTACCACCCTCGGCCTGCATCAGGTCGCCACCAAAAAAACGGAATTCAGCCGTTGGGTCGAGCTCTTTTAAGGCCTTCATCAAATTTGCCCCATGCAAATCGCCCGAAGCTTCGCCGGCTACCAGGTAATACTTCATCTGATGGGTTGTAATTTAAGTAAAAACACAGCCGCCATAAATACAAAGGTAACCAGTATGATACCTGCTCCGGTTTTATCATGCCCCTGCTTAAAACAATACCTGATGATAAACAAATTAAAAGCAATAGCCACCAGGTATGGCACACCCGGCTTGTTGAATATTAAAAAGCTACCTTTTAGTAAGTACAAAAAAACGAACAGACTAATGCCTGGCAGTATTAAACCGCCAATTATCCCTGCCGCTATACTATTGTTTTTTAGCATGTTTTAACACGGTAATTTATACATTAAACTGCCAGTTATTTAAAAACGGGATAGCGTGATGCGCCGTCATATCAAACTGTATAGGTACTACCGATACATAATTATGGTCTAAAGCCCAAACATCGGTATCTTCGCCGCCATCATTCAACTGAAAAACGCCGGTAAGCCAGTAATATGGCCGCTTATGCGGATCAACCCTTTCGTCAAACTCCTCGGCCCATTTGGCATTGGCCTGGCGGCAGATCCTGATGCCTTTGATATCAGGTGTATTAGGAAAATTCACATTCAGTAAAGTATTTGCCGGTAAGCCATTCGCTAAAACCTGCATGGCAAGCTCCTTTACAAATTTAACGCAATGACTAAAATCTGCATCAAGATTATAATCATCCAAAGAAAAACCTATTGAAGGGATGCTCTCAATAGCGCCCTCAACGGCAGCCGACATCGTGCCCGAATACAATACGTTAATGGAATTATTTAAGCCATGATTAATACCTGACACGCACAAATCGGGCTTTTGACCTTTAAATATCTTGTTCACGGCCAGCTTCACACAATCAACCGGCGTGCCCGAGCAGCGGTACATTTCAATACCTTCGTAAATATCAACCTTATCTAAACGCAGTGGTTTCCCTATGGTAATGGCATGCCCCATTCCCGATTGCGGACTATCTGGCGCAACCACCACTACCCTGCCAATGCCGCTCATCGCTTCAATCAAAACTTTAATACCCGGCGCGGTTATGCCATCGTCATTTACTACAAGAATATTGGGTTTGGTGATTTTCATTGTGCGAAATTAGTTATATTTGATTTATGCTGACTGCTGATAGGAAAAGAAATACACCATCGATGATTATTTGCTGTTGGAAGAAGGTGCCCCTTTTCAGTTGATAAACTATGATTTAATTACGTCGCCACCGCCCTCCACCGGTGGCGTTAAAGAATATATTATTATCGACCCGGTACAGGAAAATGCAGATTTATATGCCCTAAAAGATGGAGCCTATTATCTACACCAAAAAGCCCAAAAAACCGAAATGCTAAATTCCTTATTACTGCCAGGATTTGGCCTTGAGCTTTCAAAGATTTTCAAATGAAAAGGCCCCGTTACAGGAGCCTTTTCTAAATCTTATAAACTGTTAATCCACTTCACTAATTCATCTCGGGTTTTACCCGTTTTTTTCTGAAGTTTCCCTAATGTTTCCTCGTCTTTACCTTCTTCATAAGTAAGGTCGTCATCGGTAAGGTCGCCGTAAGCTTGTTTAATCTTCCCCTTTAGTTCGTTCCAGCTGCCTTTTATTTGTAACTTATCCATAATGCTTTTTTATTTAGATGTATTGTCATAACATTCGGAAAACGATATGGTTTGGGGGAAAGAGTCAAGAGATTAGAGTCAGGACTTGTGAATTGGAACTGAACAATAAATAGAATCCATTCCTGATTCTTTCAGTCTTTAACAAACTGCTTCAATACCTTGCGCTCAAAATTATTGGAGGACCAAAGTTCTATTTTGTAGTGATCGGTGCCTTCATCTGCTTCAGAATTAATATTTTTGAGATCATAGGAGTAAACCCTTATACGATAATATCCAGGCGTTACTATAGCTTTCAACTGGATTTTATGATCCGGAAAATCCAGCACCTCCAATATCCCGGAACTGATCCTGATACCGGCCTCAACTACGTGATCATACTTTTTAAAATCTTTTTCCCGGCTTGCTGCGTCCAGCACAGCCAGTTCGGCCTTTACATGACCAAAACTTTCTATACCAATACCCACAATATCTTTATCTTTTGATGTTGCCAACCTATCAGCATAGGCAGCAGAGGTCCAAAAGCTGGTGTCACCGGTTTCGCCTGTAAAGGCAGAATCACAGAGGTAAAACTGGTTTTCCGAAGTAAAAAAATCGAGTTTATATCTTGCAGACGGGCGATCTTTAAAAGAAAAAAGGAAGCTGGAGCAAAGAACAAGGACGAAAGATACAGAGAGAAAAGGCAAGGAGCCTGTCTTTACTATATCCTTACTCCTCATTTCCTGTATCTGTTTTATTATCCAATAATTGATCTTTGCTCCTTTATCCAAATATCTTTATTCTTACAAAGCTCCTGCCTTTATCTCTTCAACAACAGCCGGATCAAGCAGGGTGCTGGTATCGCCAAGGTTACCTGTTTCACCTTCGGCTATCTTGCGTAAAATTCGGCGCATGATCTTGCCCGACCGTGTTTTTGGCAGCCCGCTTACAAACTGAATTTTATCTGGTTTGGCAATGGCGCCTATTATCCTGGCAACTGTCATAACTATATCCTTCCTGGTAAGCTCCGCATCACCATGCTGATTTGGGCATACCACAAAGGCATATACACCCTGTCCTTTTATATCATGCGGGTAACCTACAACCGCCGATTCAACTACACTGCTGTGCATGTTAATTGCATTTTCCACCTCGGCTGTTCCAATACGGTGACCGGATACGTTCAGCACATCATCAACACGACCTGTTATGCGGTAATAACCATCTTCATCTCGCAGACAACCATCACCGGTGAAATATAAGTTTTCGTAAGTGGCAAAGTAAGTGGTGCGGCAGCGTTCATGATCACCATAAGTGGTACGCAACATACCCGGCCATGGGAACTTGATGCATAGGTTGCCACTTACACCATTACCCTCTATTATCTTCCCATTTTCATCAACCAATACAGGTTGTACGCCCGGTAAAGGCAAAGTTGCATAGCCCGGTTTGGTTGGCGTAACATTACAAATAGGCGATATCATTAATCCTCCATTTTCTGTTTGCCACCAGGTATCGGCAATAGGGCATTTGCCATGGCCTATTTTTTCATCGTACCAATGCCAGGCTTCTTCATTAATAGGCTCCCCTACCGAACCCAGTTTGGTAAGCGAACTCAGGTCTTTCCCTTTTAATGGCTCGTCGCCAAAACTCATCAACGAGCGAATAGCTGTTGGCGCAGTATATAATATATTTACTTTATACTTATCTACAATATCCCAAAACCTGCCGGCATCCGGATAGGTAGGCACCCCTTCAAACATTAAAGTTGTTGCTCCCTGCGATAGCGGACCGTATACAATGTAAGAATGCCCCGTAATCCAGCCGATATCGGCAGTACAAAAATATACTTCGCCCTGGTTGTACTGGAACACGTTAGCAAAAGTATAGCCTGTGTAAACCATATAGCCACCGGTAGTATGCACCACCCCTTTAGGTTTACCTGTTGAACCTGATGTATACAGAATGAACAACATATCCTCGGCATCCATTTGTTCTGCAGGACATTCGGGGTTACCTTGTGTTTCTACCTTTTTAACTTCATCTTCCCAYCAAACATCGCGTCCCTTTATCATAGAAACCGGTGTACGGCTGCGGGTTAAAACAATTACACGCTTAACAGATTTACACTGTACCAGTGCGTCATCAATTACCGATTTTAAAGGAATAGGTTTATTAGCCCTAAAGCCCCCATCGGCAGTTATTACAACATTACATTCGGCATCATTTATTCTATCGGCAATGGATTGTGCCGAAAAACCGCCAAATACAACCGAATGAATTGCCCCAATACGGGCACAGGCCAAAACGGCGATGGCCAGCTCGGGTATCATGGGCATGTAGATACAGATGCGATCGCCTTTTTTTGCACCGTTATTTTTTAACACATTGGCAAACTGGCAAACCTTATCATGCAGCTGGCGGTATGTTAATATGCGGTGATCTTCCTGCGGATCATTTGGTTCCCATATAATAGCAGGTTTATCGCCGATGGTTGCCAGGTGACGATCAAGGCAATTTTCCGTAATATTGAGTTTAGCCCCCTGAAACCATTTAATCTTCGGCTCTTTAAAGTTCCAGTCGAGTACTTTGTCCCACTTTTTTTGCCACAAAAAATTTTCGGCAATATTGGCCCAGAACTCTTCAGGCTGCTCAACACTTTGCTGATAAACCTTTTTATATTCGTCAAACGATGTAATCTTCATAGCATTCATAATGGTGGGCGTAAATTAGTAATTTCTGTGTYATGTACATATTAAAAAACATTACTTATTAAATATTTTTAATAAGTGGCGGCATTTAGAAAGCAGGCTAAAAATAGGCCGCTGATCGTTTTTATAAATAATTTGATAATTTTTAAAAACACTGTTGAATAATTGATTTAAAAGTCTGATATTTGCAAACTCTTTTGAATAAAGGGT
>NZ_JBFUKF010000284.1:0-6475 GCF_056400985.1 Mucilaginibacter sp. P4_G9
TACTAATTCATCGTGGTTACATCCGCGGTTTATCTGGGCGAGGGTTTCGTCATAAATAGATTCCATCCCCATTTCCAGGTCAACGTCAAATCTGTCGGTATAACTTTCCAGCAATGCTATCTTTTCAGCGTCGATACAATCCGGGCGGGTGCCAATGCTCAGGCCAACAATATCTTCGGTGCCATAGCTCAACGCTTCGTCGTACATCATTTTTAAATAATGTGCCGGTGCGTAGGTATTGGTATTGGGCTGAAAGTATATGATAAATTTATCAGCCTTGTTACCCGTACGGGCACGCTCCATGCCCTGTATTACCTGCTCGCGCACAGTTGGTGCGTTACGGCTAACCGATGGGGTAAAGGAATCTACATTGCAATAGGTGCAACCGCCATAGCCCTTTGATCCATCACGGTTGGGGCAGGTAAAGCCGCCATCAACAATCACTTTAAATACACGATGGCCCTTATATTTTTCCTTAAGCCACGGGCCGTAATTGTTGTAGCCTTTCTCCCACACCTGTGTTGTTTCTCCTGTTAATTGCATTGTGCTGCAAAGATAGTGAATTGATTTACAGATAAGCGAATGTGTAACCTGGGCTCGTTCGCAATGACTGTAAGGAGAACCATCCCGTGAAGATTAATCCTCTTGCTTCAACGGTGGTAATTTTTCATGAAATAATATTACACTTTTTTCCCGTTGAAAGTAATATTATACAGATCGGTGCGCCTGTCTTTTAAATTTTGTACGCTGCCGTATTCGTGCAGTTCATCTAATAATGACAGGTCCACATCGGCAATTACTATCATTTCGCTGTTGGGAGTAGCCTCTGATTGTATCCCATTGGTAGGGAACCCAAAATCCGAAGGCGTAAATACTGCCGATTGCGCATAGCTGATGCCCATATTATTAACATTGGGCAGGTTACCTACGCAGCCGGCGATGGCCACATAGCATTCATTTTCAACCGCACGGGCCTGTGAACAAAATTTAACCCGGTTATAACCGTTCTGCGTATCCGTTAAAAACGGAACGAACAGGATCTGCATATCCTGGCTGGCCAGGATGCGCGATAGCTCGGGGAACTCCACATCATAACAGATCAGGATGCCTATTTTACCGGCATCGGTTTCAAACACCTTTACTTCATCGCCGCCGCGGATGCCCCATGAGCTGATTTCGGATGGGGTAGGGTGGATCTTGTAAACCTCTTCCATACTGCCGTTGCGCCTGAAAAGGTAGGATACATTATACAGCGATTCCTCGAAGATGGTAGGCATACTGCCTGCTACGATGTTCACATTATACGATACCGCAAGTTTGGAAAACTCCTCGATGATGGGTTGTGTGTATTTAGCCAGCTCGCGCATAGCCTTTGCCGAATCCATGTGGTTGTAATCTGCCATCAGCGGCGTGCCAAACAATTCGGGAAATAAAATAAAATCCGACTGGTAATCGCTCACCGCGTCAACAAAATATTCGGCATGCTTCAGCAATTCGCTAATGTTGTTATAGGGGCGCATTTGCCATTGAACCAGGCCAATACGTACAACGGTTTTTTGGTTAATTGCGGTGCTTACTTCCTCATAATACACATTATTCCATTCTATCAGCGTAGCAAAACCTTTTGAGCGACTGTCCTCGGGCAAATAATTCTTCAGCACCTTACGTACGTGGAAATCATTAGCCAACTGGAAGGATAGGGTGGGATCATAGATCTCTTTATACTTTACCTTATCAATATACTGGCGGGGGGTAAGATCGTTTTGGTATTTCTGGTAATTGGGAATGCGGCCCCCGGCTATGATACTTTTCAAATTCAGCTTCTCGCACAGGGCTTTGCGGGCATCATAAAGGCGGCGTGCTAAACGCAAACCGCGATATTTAGGGTGGATAAATATATCAATACCATATAATACATCTCCCTTATCGGTATGGGTTTTAAAGGTACTGTCGCCGGTGATCTGTTTGTAGGTGTGGTTGTCGCCAAACTTTTGGTAATCAACCATAATGGCAAGGGCACAACCCACCACCACATCATTAACGGTCACGCAAATTTGTCCCTCGGGGAATATCCGGATGAGTCTTTTAATGGAATTGGCATCCCAGTAGTCCTCATCCATATCCATATAGGCCGATTTCATCGATTTTTTTAGTTCCTGGTAATCCTGTACCTCCAGGTTTCGCATTTCAACACTTTGCAGATCCATATTGTGTTTTTGTGTTTTGTCGTTTTTTATTTTCCCCGCAAAGACCCGAAATCGCAAAGAATATATAAAGGTGATTTAAAATAATTGCCGGAGTCTTTATGAGATCATATTTTTTTATTTGTTTGGACTGTGTTTTTCTGTTCCAGTCCACAACATCAATACCGGCTGTAAAGGTAATTGTGCCCAGGTAATAGCAGGTAATAAATGGCGTTATAGTTATGTTACCTAATTTAAACGGCGTATGAGTGGTCATCATCATATTAACCGGCAAAAAGGCTGCCAGCATTAATATGATACCATAAGCCGCCCGGTATTTTGTCAATATACAATATTTTGCCAAATATTGTTTTAAGCAGTTTAAATGTTGTTTTTCGGTCATTTCTCCTAATTTATAACCATTCTAAATACTCCTGTTTGACAAAGGGTTGACATTGCTGCGCTTTTATAGTGATATTTTTGTTCGGTCAAATTTAAAACTGCTTTGAAGTATTTAAAGGTTATTGCTTTTACACACAAACAGATTGAACTGAAGGAAATAGGTAGATTGGTGGTATGCCAGGAAAATCTGACAGAAAAACTTCAACAGGTTAAAACTCAATTTGGGATACCAGAGATCTTTTATCTGGCTACATGTAACCGTGTGGAATTTGTTATGACTACCCCGCAGGTGGTTGATAAGGATTTTGCCAAACGTTTCATCGAAGCTTTTAATACCGAGTTGTGTGAACATTCGCTAAGTACTTTCATTGACGGCGCTTCTATTTATGAAGATCAGGAAGCTATGGTCCACCTGTTGCGTACTTCCTGCTCATTGGAGAGTTTGATAGTTGGCGAAAAGGA
Organism: Mucilaginibacter sp. P4_G9; assembly: GCF_056400985.1. Lineage (NCBI taxonomy): Bacteria > Pseudomonadati > Bacteroidota > Sphingobacteriia > Sphingobacteriales > Sphingobacteriaceae > Mucilaginibacter > Mucilaginibacter sp. P4_G9. The sequence continues at coordinate 3,048 of NZ_JBFUKF010000284.1, forward strand.
AATACTTGCACAGCTGCGTAAAGCTTATGAACATTGCAAAGAGGCCGGCCTTACGGGCGATGCTATGCGTATGATCATGAACTGCGTGGTAAAAACAGCCAAAGAAGTTTACACACATACCAATATTTCAAAAAATCCAATTTCGGTTGTATCATTGGCTTACCGCAAGCTTAAAGATCTTAACCTTTGCTCAAACGCCCGGGTACTTATCATAGGTGCCGGCGAAACCAACCGTAATATTTCAAAATACCTGCAAAAGCATAAGTTTAGCAACTTTGCGGTTTTTAACCGCACAGTTTCAAAGGCTCAGCAACTGGCTGATGATTTGAATGGTGAAGCTTATGATCTGGAAGCGCTTAAAACATATAATAAAGGTTTTGATGCTATTATCACCTGCACATCAGCGGTTGAGCCTATCATTACTACCGAAATATACAAATCACTGTTAAATGGTGAAGCCGGTAGGAAAACTATAGTCGACCTTGCTATTCCCAATGATACTGCTCCGGAGGTGCTGGAGCAATTCCCGGTTAACTTTATCGAGGTGCATTCATTAAACGAGGTTGCCAAACATAACCTGCAGGAACGTTATCATGAGCTGGTACACGCCGAAGGCATTATTGAACAAAATATTGCCGAGTTTTTAACCCAGTTAAAGCAACGCCGTATTGAAGTAGCCATGCGCCAGGTGCCCGAAAAGATCAAAGAGATTCGTAATACCGCCATCAATTCTGTGTTCGCCGATGAGGTACAAGGAATGGATCAGCAATCGCGCGAGATCCTGGAAAAGGTGATGAATTATATGGAGAAAAAATATATCAGTGTGCCCATGATAATGGCTAAGGATATATTGATCAATGAAAACTAATTCTTATAACTTCAATTGAATATAGTGGCTACAAGTTGCGGCTTCGTTAAACTCACGGTAGCTGTATAGTGTAAAATGAAGTATTCGCAGTTAATTTTTATGTGTTAATACTCCAACCACTTCCCGGCCCGTACCGATACCATATCTCCCTCAACATAACTGCCTGGTTCTTCATTAGCTACGCGTAATAGGATACTTCCGTTTTGGAGGATCAGATCCTCATAAGAACCTTTAAAAAGTACCTGTTTAACAGTCCATTTTTTTGTTTTGGTAATGAGTTTTATTTTGATCCATTCCGGGTATATAACCACATGATCTTTAATGGCTTTAATACCACAGCTTTTGGCTTCCTGGGCGGTAAGTACACTGCAATTACTTAATAGTTGCGCAGTATACAGATTTTTTGGCTGCTGGTAGAGTGTTTTAGGAGGCCCCTGCTCTACAATTTGTCCATTTTTTATCACCACCAGTTTATCAGCCATAGATAGTACTTCAGCAGGGTCATGCGATACCATGATCACCGTAACGCCAATTTCCTTTACTATCTCCCTGATATCATGCTGTAAACCTTCCCGGAACGATGTGTCAACCTGGTTAAAAGGCTCATCCAGTAATAATACCTGCGGACGGGTGATGATAGCCCTTGCAATGGCCACTCTTTGCTTCTCGCCACCACTTAAGTCGGCCACGCGCTTATCGGCCATGTGGGCCATATTAAGCTGTTGCAGTACCTGCTCTGTTTTTTGTTGTTTGGCCTTCAGATCGGTTGCGGGCAGCATGGCCGCCACGTTATCCCAAACCTTGGCAAACAGGTTGAGATCATCGGTATTCTGGGTAACCATTTTCATGGCGTCATGGCCGGGGATCAGCTTTTCTTCGGGCCCCCAGATGCGTTCGCCTTTAAATTGAACCTCGCCTGCGTCAGGAGAGAGCAAACCATAAAGCAAACGTAGTAAAGTGCTTTTGCCGCTGCCGCTCTCGCCTATAATAGCCGTTATTTTGCCCTGCTCAATAGCTATATCTGTTGTTTTAACACCGGCCATCTGCTTGCCGGGATATATTTTACTTACCGCAATCGCCTGCAAAAAAGGAGTATCTGACATCGTGTTACAAAGATAACATAAACACTAATTGCCACGAATTATTTCGAATTCCGCGAATTTGATTGACACGAATTTCACGAATGAAGACGAATTTCCACAAATTCGCTTGTAGCTAAAATTTGTGCAATTCGTTTTGGTTCGTGAAATTCGTGTTTATTAGAATCCCAGCGTCAACCCAAACGAAAAGTTCTTTAAACCCTCCTGTTCAGGGCTGTTTTCAAACATATCGTTAAAGTAGTACTTGGCGTAGATGCCCATGATGCCATAGCCCATGCGAACGAAAACGCCTTTGCGTAGTTTGGCAAAGTGGTAGTCATCATCAAACTTTTGCTTGCCGCGCTCATCACTTATCTGTTTTACACGACCGTTTAGCAAGATGCCAACTTCGGGGCCGGCAACCAGGCGGAAGTAGTTACCGCGGCTATCCTCATGACTGCGATAGTAAAACGACAACGGGATGCGCAGGTAGCTTGACGAAAAGCGGTTTTTGCTAAAGTGGATACTATCCTGCACGTAGGTTAAAACCGGCGCATTGCGTTGTATAGTGATATCCTGGCGCAGGCGGATGTTGGTCCAGTCGAACCCTCCCGAAACATAGATCTTGAAAGCGCTGTTAAAACGATAACCGAATTGTACAACATCAAAACCAAAGTTGGCGGTTTTTGCCTGGCGATAGCTCAGGAACTTGTTTTTATCAGATAATGTAAAGCTGCCGTTATCAATTAAGGTAGCAAAACCGAGGTCGATCCTGGAAAAGGTGATCCCGAAAGAAAAGCCGGGTGCTTTTGAATGGTAACGGATAGTGGTATCATTATCATTTACCGATACATAAGGCACATCCTGGCCAACACCAAATTTTACTTTTAATCCTTTTTTGGTGACAACAGTATCTGTAGTAGTTTTGGTTGAGTCGGTTGTGGTGGTTTGGGCAAAGCTGTAGCTTGCGGCAACGCATAGCATTGCTGTGAAAATTAAGCGTTTCATATTATTTGTATATATATATCCTTTAGATTTTATTTTTCTTTTTTCACTCTGATGATGCCCAGGTTTACGCCCGTTATAGTGGCATCATCCCCATCGGTATTGCTAAATTCAATGATCTTGTCTTTGCGTTTATCAACAGCAGCTATCATTACATTGAATACATCTCCCAGGCTGCGGATCTTATGTTTTTTTGCCGGGGCCTGTTTGTTGTTAGTGGCGGCAATCTGTGTTGGTATGGGCTGAATCTGCGGCGCACTTGCAAAAACAGGGGTCTCATCTATATGCTTTACCATTATTTGGACAGCGGTATCTGGCACAACCGGTTTAATTACCTCCTGCTTATGTGTGGCCGAGGTTAATGCAGGCTGATCTTCGGGCTGTACTATATCTTTTACCGACTGATTTATAATTGGCTTTTCAACWATGATTGCTTTATGTGTTTTATTTATTTTTACGCCTGCCATACTATTAAC
>NZ_JBFUKF010000285.1:0-6471 GCF_056400985.1 Mucilaginibacter sp. P4_G9
TTGTAGCTCCTGCAATTGATAGCTATACTTTGGCTGGTTATTCTTCGCGCTGCTGATGATATAGTCGGTTATCATTATTATAGCTCAATAAGCTGTTTTTGTTTAAGGCGGTTAAGATAAATATCAATTTCCGAATCGCCCATACCATATATTTTCTCTGTCGACCAAAAAGCCTGGTATATTTCGGTTCTTGTTTTGATGCCGCTGTTATAAATATCCAACAGCTTTTGTTCTATGTAATTTAAGCCTTCAGCATTTGTTCGTAATCTTTTTAAGTGAGCTTGCAGGGCTGGCTTAAGCAGGTGTAATACTCCCCAAAAGGAGTTTTCATTAAGCCATAGTTCCAGTTCATCAGCATTGCCGTTTACATACAGCGGCCAGGCTTCTGCTGCCAGCTCAAATTCCCATTCGTTTAACTGCTCCCGGCTGTCGTAAAGATCTTCCAACTGATCTCCGGTTAACTCACCCATGCCCCTAAAATCTTTTACCCCCGGATAATCTGCCGGGCAAATAAGGTAAACCGCCGGGGCCGACATGTTGGTTTGCTGGTTCAACATTCGCATAGCGCCCAATAGGTTTACCTGGCAATGCAGATCGAACTCAAACCATAGGTTAATCTCTTCATAAGGTTCATTCAGTTTGCCCAGTTCATCAATCACTTTATGCTGATACTCTTCAACAGGCTCATTAAAGGTTTTATGGATCCATTTGGAACGGGCACTCCAAAAGCTTCCCGAAGAAATGTTTTCCTGCAATGGGCCTTCGGATAATACCTCACGCCATACCATTACATCGCCATCAAGCCCGGTCTGGTTAAAACCATACAGGGTAGAGTCGCCATTAAGAATATGTAGAATGCTGCTCATAGGAGTATGTGATTATATAGCAAAGCAACGTGTTTTATGATAATTTGGGTATGCGTTTGTAAAATAAAAGTACGTTCCCTATAAATTCACCAGATATGGGGCTTATTACCAGCCGGTCAGCTTTTTTAAACACGCCACAAGCTCTCCGGCAATAAGCTGGTGTTCATAAAGATCGGGATGACCTCCGCAGCCATTATTGTACTTGTGTAAAAAAAAGTATTTATATACCTTTTTATCTCCCCTGGCGTTGGCATAGGCAGTTATGGCTTTAATATAACGCTGCAAAACATCGGTAAGGGTGCCATTGGCCATGGGACTGCTTAAACAAACAATATCGGCCTTGGGGTACTTTTGCCTTATTGTGCCAATAAACTTAAGATAAGTACTACAATACAGGGCTGAATCCTGCACACCATCATTCTGACCCAGGCAAATGGTAACCACATCAGGCTGATAACGCTTAAAATCCCAGGCTATCGAATCATTACGCAGGTATACCTTATCAAATACCTGTGGCATTACTACGTTCATATTACAGCAGCTGTGCACAAGGCCAATGCCCGCAACAGATGTAAGCTGCCAGTCGGCATTTAAATTACGTGAGGTGGTTGGCCCGTAGCTCATATAGGCGTTATGCTGATCATACCATTCGCCTTTATCGCATGGCACTACCGATTGGTCCATGCCAGCACCGCTGGTGATGGAATCGCCGATGTACTCTATCTTATGTTTTGCCTGTAGGGGTGCCAATAGCTTTTCGCAGCGGATGCCAACAAAATCTATAAACCCGATCATTGATTCGGTGTCTTTACAGATCAATACGGTGTGGATGCCATCAGCCAATCCATCAGCCACAGTGATCACATTGGTTTTGCCGGTGGTTTGGATGCGATAGGGTTTTTCGTTATCAACGGCTATCTCCAGGTAGTTGTGATTTTTACCATACATTACCTGGTCGTTAATAAGTACCTGGCATTTGCTGCCTTTAAACCGCACCTTAATATACACTCCAGGCGACCACATCCTTGGCCTTATTGGGTTCGAGAGATCAACCCGGCCAACATATTGTATGAGAGGGTTGTTGGCTTTGTATAATATAAGAGAATCAACCGCAGACGCCTTGGCGCTTAATGATAATATAGTAAGTAATAAAACAGCTAAATATTTCATGATGGGTAAAGCGCAATGGTTATTGTAAAAATAGCTAAGGTATGCAATTAATACTTTTATAACGTTCAATGGACCCGCAATTAAAATAACAGGTGTTCCACCGGAACGGTGGAACGCTGCGGAACGGCTGGAACACCTTTTTTGCTGATAGTCAACACTTTAAGCTTTACTAAAAACAGGCGATGGAACACAAAATCACCTGGCAATCAACAAGTTATATTTTTCATAAATTGCGACTTTAAGCTTTAAACTTCAAATTAACCGAGTGTTTTACAGAATTAGCGCAGGATTCTACGAGATCTGACACCAATGCTTATTTCTTATTTCCCGCTTGTTAATTGGCTGAACATAATGCGCTTATAATAAATATATATCTACTTTTAGAATACATATATTTACTTTTATTCGTACTAAACCAAGCCATAGTAATTTCTTAATTTAACATTACTTTAAATGCAAGTCTCACCTAAATATTACCTGATATTTGGCGCCGTTTTTTTGTTGCCGATGATGATTGCCGTGCATGCACTGGCGCAAAGCGACCCTGAATTTAAACCAATACCGGCGGAAATTATAACTATCACCTCAAAGGTCCTGAATGAAAAAAGGAAGATATATATTTATACTCCGGCTAAAGATTCTTTAAACACAGGCAAACGTTACCCGGTATTGTATATACTGGATGGCGACAATCATTTTGGAATGGTAGCCGAGTATTGCAGATACCTGAGCCGGCCCGATGTAAATGTGATGCCCGAAATGATTGTTGTTGGCATAGCTAACACAAACCGCACCCGCGACCTTACACCTACACATTCAAATACTGATTATTACGGAAAACCCGATACCAGTTCAACATCATGGCTTAAGCCAAGCGGGGGCAACGAACAGTTTTTTCAATTTATACAAAATGAACTTATACCTTATATAAAATCGAATTATAAAACCCAGCCGTTTAGTGTTTTCGCAGGCCATTCGTTTGGTGGTATTACCGCCATTAATTGCCTTTTAACCCGCCCGGAAATGTTTAACGCTTATATTGCTGTAAGCCCGTCATTTTGGTGGGATAAGGAATATCTGCTGAAGTTGGCCGATAAGAAGCTGCAAAAAGGATCAACCCTTAATAAGATACTTTTTTACAGCGATGCCAGCGAGGGTGTAGCCGATAAATCGGCATTTCATGCCAACCTGCTTACATTTGATTCGCTCCTTATAAAAAGGCAAGTCACCGGGCTCGATCATAAATATGTTCATTACCCGGAGGATATCCACATGACCGAGCCTATAACCGCATATTATGATGCACTGCGTTTTATTTTCAAACAATGGGACCTTCCGGAGCAGGACGCCAGGCAAGTTAACAGCACTGTTATAGCTAAACACTATTTGCAATTATCGCAGCGATATGGATACACTATTTTGCCCGGGGAAACAGCTATTAACAACTGGGCATTGTACCTGGTGCAGAATGCCGGAACAGCGGACAATGCCATCAGTCTTTTTGAGATGAACACGGTAAATTACCCCCGGTCATATAAAGCTTTTACCAATCTTGGCGATGCGTGGTTAAAAAAAGGATTTAAAGAAAAAGCAATAACCAATTATAAAAAAGCCCTTGAAATAAATCCTTTGGATACCGGTTTAAAAGAAAAAATCAGGATGATGGCGCAAGGGAAATAGAACCCTGAATTCACGTTGGCCTTTAGTCGAAAGTTTTAAGTTCGAAGTCAAAAAAAAACAATTCCGGCTTATAACTTACAACTTAGTACTGTTGCCTTAACACTCCTGCCTATTTCCATTTAAAACTTTTGATCAAAACCTGAAGGTCTTTCTTAACAAAATTAAGGGCAGGCTGAATGGAATCCAATTTTGGTTCGGAGTTAAAATAAAGCGCCCCTCTAAGATAGTTTTTTGTGCTATCCGTCAGGAAAAACTGCACAGATGATGCTGCATTACCATCAATGGTGTAATAAATGCCATAAACTTTGCGCCCGGGATAAGCTATTATACCTTCATCAATTGAGGTTGCTTTTACCGTATGCTTAAAAGCAAAGGTGCGTGCATCCTCCACTAACTGATTGAATTCTTTTTTTGAAGTAACCTGCTGGTAGCTTAAATGCAGCGTTGCATTAAACTGCGGAAACTGCATATTTACCCAGCATGGTTTTGCATTTCTGCTCAGATCAGGCTCAATGAATGCATACTTGGGATAAGTAAATGTGTAAGGGCAGCCTGCCGTGTAATCCTGGTATTCTTTTTTAGGAAATTTTATGCGGAAATACCCGCGCGGCTTGGGCGAGTAGTCATGATTACCGCCACAGGCAGCAAACAACATCAACACCAAAACTAATAAACCTGCATATCTCATGTGCGCAGGTCTGGAGTATTCCATATTTCCCATGATTTTTCTGCCTGCAATACCAACATTTCGTAGCCGTTTTTGGTGGTTGCTCCCTGCTCACGTCCGCGTTTCAAAAACAGGGTCTCTTCTGGGTTGTAAATCAGGTCGTATAATAAATGCTCATCGGTAATAGCCTCATAGGGAATCGGCGGGCATTCATCAATATTGGGGGAAGTACCTACAGGTGTTGTATTAATGATGATTTTATGCTGCTTAATGTGGTGTGGTTTCAGATCGCTGAATAGCAAATGATCGGGATGGGGTTTCCGGGTTACTGTTTTATAGGCGATGCCCATATTTTCCAACACGCATCTTACTGCTTTTGCTGCACCGCCATCGCCCAATACAAGCGCCTCGTCATTTGTATCATTGATGAGCGGCTTTATCGACATTTCGAAACCATACAAATCTGTATTATATCCTTCGAGCCTGAAATCGTGACCTTGTATTCCAACCTCGCCGGTAAAAGCCGMCTGCAGCGGACTTTCGCTACTGATACAGATACAATTTACTGCTCCGGCCATGCGGGCATCATGCTCAACCCAATCAAGGTATGGTATAATGGAAACTTTGTGCGGTATGGTAACATTAAGCCCTACAAGATTAGGGTTTTCATCCAGCAGATCCTGCAGATCTTTAATATGCTCAAGCGGATATAGATCATAAACGGCATCTTCAATGCCTTCTGCTTTAAATTTTTCGGCAAAATACTTTTTTGAAAAGGAGTGCGAAAGCGGAAAACCTATTAGCCCGTAATGTTTCATGTATTATTATTTGTTATTGCCTAAAATAAACGCCTAAAGATATACACAGAAACGATAAGTGCCATACTCAAAATTATAATACAGTATTTATTATCAAAGAAACCTTCAATTTTGGTTATTGATTTATATGTAAAAAAAGCCTTCTGAATTTTCATCCGAAGGCTTTGTCAGTATAGGATAAGGTTAATTATAAGCTCAGAAAATGATCAAAGGTATCGCTCCGGATACCCAGGCGCAATGTTTCCAGCGGTATAATATCCGAAGGAGCAATATTGCCTAAGCTTACGTTGGCCCCAATAAGTTTGATGAACCAAACCTGTTGCGCTTTTTGCGGGGCCTCCCAAATAATGGTTCCTTCGGGAATCTGGGTAAGAATCTCGTCAACCAACCCCTGTCTTACCTCGCCGGAATCACGATAGATCCCCACATTACCACTCTCGCGGGCCTCGGCAATTACTTTCCATGAACCGGCTTCAATCTCGGCGTTCATCAATTTTATCCATTTATATGGGGCAAATATTTTTTGCACATCTTTTGACCCTACTTCCGATATCACTGTAACATGCTTTGCCAGCTTGCTGATGTATTCACATTTAACATCGTGTTCAATGGTGATCGAGCCATCTGACACTTCGCAATGCTCCATCTGGTATTTATCGAGCAAGCGGCAATAATCATCAAACTGGTTACGCACAATAAAGGCTTCAAACAATGTACCTCCAAAATAAACAGGGATTCCTGCTTCCTTATATAGTTTTAATTTCTCGTTAAGGTTAGGTGTAACGTATGATGTGGCCCAGCCAAGCTTAACAATATCGGTGTGTGTACTGCCAACTTCAATAAAATCCTCCACCTGCCTCAAACTTAAACCTTTGTCCATCACCATCGTAATACCTTTATCGCGGGGTTTAAATGTGCGCTCGGGTAAATTATTGATATTGTAATTCATATACATTATTGGTTATAGCCTATAACTAAAAGTTCTAACGGGGTAAATGTCGGAAAAAAATTGCAAAGGATAAATGATGTAAATGTTAAATCTTAGACGCTGCTTAAAAATGGATAAATAGATCATCATACGAATATCCACCAGCCTGGCTGGAAAAAACAGTAATGACATGTTATGGATACCATAATCACCTCGTGATCGTCATTGCGAGTATCCATCAGGTAAGAACCTGAAAAAAACCGTGATGACGTGCTGGCTTTTGGGGCTCACAACAACCATGTCATTGCGAGCGCAGCGCGGCAATCGCGAACTGTACAGGTC
>NZ_JBFUKF010000286.1:0-6458 GCF_056400985.1 Mucilaginibacter sp. P4_G9
TATTATTCCTTTGCAGTACAACAGCAGCAATTGCATTTGGCCAAAGTGTGCAAAACGGGGTAGTATATGAGAATAAAACGCGTGTGGTGCTGCAAAGTATAAAAGTTGAAAATTTAAGCAGCCGCAAATTCACGATCACCAATAAATCGGGCGTATTTAGTATTGAGGGCAAGGCCGGCGAATTGTTGCTGTTTAGCGGTTATTTTTATAAATCGGATACGGTTTTGCTTACCGGTAATAAGCCGCTTGAAATATTCCTGACGCCCCGGCATAATATGCTTAACGAGGTAAATGTAACCGCGACCGAAGCCATCCATACGGGATCATTCCTGGCTCCCGAATATCATAACCAAACAATGGTTTATCAAAGGGATGCAAGATATGGAAACTACAAAGGGGGAATAGCATTAAGACTCCATTACTTTAAAAAGGACGAAAAAAGAAAAGCTAAACAGGCTGAATTTTTGAGAGACCAGGAACAGCAGGACGAAATTGCCAAAGTTTTTAATGCCGATTATATATCCAAATATCTGCCGTTAAAAGGTAAGGATATGGACGACTTTTTGGTTTTGTACACGCCATCGCCCGGAATCTACTTCAGTAAAGATTTTAACCTTTTGGCTTATCTTGATGCCAACTATAAAGCTTTCCTGAAAATACCTGCGGATAAGAGGAATACGCAGCTGGAACAATAATTCTGCAGGCAGTGTAACAACTAAGCATACCAAAAAAACACCCCAGAACCGGTGTTCCACAGGCATCATTACAATGCCGTCTTCTGATCGGCTATTAAATAGCCGGGTAGTCTCTTCCTCGCTGCCGGTTTCCAATGTTACCATAAAATTATTACCTGCATTCAGTGTTCCTCTGCCGGCATTGGCGGAGCATCCGGCATATCCTTCATGCGCTGTAAATTACTGAACTCGCCGCCAAATACAGATTTGTAAAAATTGAAGACCGCTTAATACTTGTGCTAAAGAGCGTTAAAAGGCTCAATTTATACTTAACTGAAAGTAAAATATCTATAATATTATTAATGTAAAAATTAATAATATTATAATTTGCGATATTAAATAATTATTAGTTAAATTAGCTAAACATAAACCAACATAAACCTATAAGTATGGAAACAATAATTGTAAATGGGGCAACTTACTGGTTGCCCGAAAGCAACGACGATGTAATTGCCCTGGTAAATGAGGCAGCGAACAACAACGAGATCATTTGCGTTCGCGGCTCCGGCCACTCATTCCCGTTGGTGGGGACGCTTGAAACAGAACAGCAATCGTCTACCGGGAAAAAATACAAATACATTATGCTTGCAAAAATGTATGGTGTGGAAATGCTGGATGCCGACACTGTAAAAGTGCAGGCGGGTTGCCACCTCGGCCCCGACCCTTTTGACCCTACAAAAATTTCTACCCTGGAAAATTCCTTATGTTATTATTTAGATAACTTAGGTACTGCTGCAGGCGACCCTTCATTAAATCGTTCACTGCCCGATCTGGGAGGCATAACACATCAAACAGTAGGTGGTTTTTTATCAACCTCTTCTTCGGGGGGTTCAACTCAATATTCTTTTGAAGATGCATTGATAAGCGTTGATATAGTTACCTGCAAGGCAGGGGAGGGCGCTGCTGTAACTACTTTTACAAAGCCGGCCAATAATCCGGATGACCCATTTTATGCAGTTGGTATAGCTTCAATGGGCTTGTTTGGCGTTATTGTTTCAGCAACCTTTAGCTGCTCGCCCCAGTTTTATATCGAGGGATCGGAAACTATTACTTATACAGACCAATGCACCCTGATCAACCTGTTCGGAAATGCCCCCGCTTTGCCAAACATGCAAACTTTTTTACAGCAAACCGAGTATACCCGTTTAATGTGGTGGCCACAGCAAAATCATGAAGATCCTACTAAGGATCTATCGCGAATGGTAGTTTGGCAGGCACAGCGTACAGATCAAAGCGGAGCCATAGCCTACGCAAAACATGCTTATGATTTAACGGGCGCTCAACCGCCAGCTGATGGGCTAAAACCATATCACGAGGTACCTTACATTTTTAATAAGCCCGATCCTGCTAACGCAGCAGCCAATCTTATATATACCGCTATTGGCCAATGGCCCACCTGGCTGCAAAAATTTATGGGCAATGACTATATGGAGTGTGAACTTATTATAGATTATGTAGAAAGTATTTATGGATCAAAAATATTTCCTGTTATAATGGACGTTTTTGTGCCCGTTGATACGCCAACAAATGCCAATAAAGGGCCGCAGCTATTTGCCGATCTTTGGTATACAGGCCTGCCTATGGATAACCAGATGAGCGATAAGCTGATGCCGGTTTGGTTTACCGAGCTTTGGATAGATATTAACCAGGCGGAGCAGGTGATGGATACGCTGAAGGCTTATTACGATAGCCAGCCAATTACTATCGACCTTAGTTTTAGCTGTGAAATTTATGCAGCCAAACAAAATATTTTTTGGCTTAGTCCTTCATACAACCAGGATGTTATACGTATAGATGTGTTTTGGTTTGCCAATAACCTTGGCGATCCGGCAACGTTTTACCAAAGTTTTTGGGATTTATTAGCGCCGTTTAATTTTCGCCCGCACTGGGGGAAATACATCCCCGACACGGTTAACAACGTACCGGGAGTAACATATATAGCCGATAGGTACCCCAAATGGAATGATTGGATGAATTTAAGGAACACAATGGACCCTCAGCAAGTTTTTGTAAACGATTACTGGCGTTCAAAATTAGGGATCCCTGTGACAGAATTGTTTTTAACACAACAGTAAAGCAAACAAAAAAAGCGGCGATGAGCCACGAATGGTCGGAAGATTAATCTTCCGACTTTTTTGTTTGCTTACGCTCTGTGGGGAATAAGAATTGACTATAAAAAACTATAAGAGTTCATTGGAACTCAATCAACAAAATGAGAATGTAGTTGAGGAATCGAAAGATTAGCCCTCCTTAAGAGGAAATAAAAAATCTTCCAAATACTTATGGTGAAAACATTAAAAGTAAGCAAAACATTTTCTTAACTTAGTATACACCAATTGTTCTCTACTTATTTTACCGCTTATGATCACATTAAAAGTTAATGATAAATCGTATCAGGTAGACGCCAGCCCCGATATGCCGCTGCTGTGGGTACTCAGGGATCTGTTAGGCCTTACCGGCACCAAGTTTGGCTGCGGCGTTGCTCAATGCGGCGCATGCACCGTTCATTTAAATGGCGAGGCCGTACGCTCATGCGTTACCAAAGTGAGCCGCGCGCAAGGCCAAAACGTAGTCACCATTGAAGGACTGTCACTCAATAACGACCATCCTTTGCAAAAAGCATGGGTCGAGTTTGATGTGCCGCAATGCGGATATTGCCAATCGGGGCAATTGATGTCAGCTGCTGTGCTGCTCCGGGAAAAGCCTAATCCTACCGATCAGGATATTGATGATGCCATGTCGGGCAATATTTGTCGTTGCGGTACCTATCCGCGGATAAGACAGGCTATACATAAGGCTGCAACAATGCAAAAAGAAGGAGGTAAATCATGAGCGATCAACAAACAGCGATCAGCCGCCGTAATTTCCTGAAAGCGGGCGCGGTGTTAAGCGGAGGCCTACTGATCTCCTTTACCATACCACAGGCCAACCGTTTGCTGGTACAGGATGCCGCAACCGCTTTTGCACCCAACGCCTTTTTGCGTATTGGTGCCGACAATAGCATCACGGTAATATTAAGTCATGTTGAAATGGGGCAGGGCATCTGGACCACGCTGCCCATGATCCTGGCAGAAGAATTAGATGCCGACTGGAATACCATTAAAGTCATGCATAGCGGAGTTGATAAAGATTATAATCATACCGTGTATGGCATCCAGATTACCGGTGGGTCCAGCTCTACCTGGTCGGAGTTTGACCGTTACCGCAAGGCCGGCGCAACGGCGCGTGTTATGTTAACCCAGGCTGCTGCCAAACGTACCGGGGTAACAGTTGAAAGCTGTACAACAGGTGGAGGTTATGTTACCGCAGGTGGAAAAAAATTAAGTTACGGCGAATTGGCTACTGAAGCATCAACGTTGCCGGTGCCTCAAAATGTTACGCTGAGACCGCCGGCGCAGTGGAAATTGATTGGTAAAGGCGTTAAACGTCTTGATGCTTCGGTTAAAACCAATGGGCAGGCTAAGTTTGGCATGGATATGCAGTTCCCCGGCATGCTTACTGCTGTTGTAGCCCATGCACCTGTATTTGGGGGTAAGGTAAAATCGTTTGACGCCTCCCGTGCTAAAGCTGTCCCGGGCGTTAAACAGGTAGTAGAAATTCCGACAGGTATTGCAGTGATCGCAGATCATTTTTGGGCAGCAAGCCAGGGGCGTAAAGCATTGCAAATAACCTGGGACGATGGACCCGGCGCTAATTTAAGTACCAAAACACAAGTTGATGCCTACCAAAAACTTGCCCATACCGATGGACTAAAAGCTGCACAAAAAGGCAATGTTAACGAGGGCCTGGCTAAAGCCACGAAAATATTAAAAGCCGAATACGTTTTCCCTTACCTTGCCCATGCGCCTATGGAGCCGCAGAATTGTACGGTGAAAATAAGTGATGACAAATGCGAAATATGGACAGGTACGCAGCTGCCTGGTATTGATCAGGCTGTGGCAGCCAGGATATTAGGCATGAAACCCGAACAAATAACAATGAACGTGGTGTTCCTTGGCGGCGGTTTTGGGCGCCGGGCTACCATAACCTCCGATTTTGTTTCGGAAGCTGTGCACATGGCCAAAGCAAGCGGCAAATTTGTAAAAATGGTTTGGACACGCGAGGATGATATGAAAGGCGGTTATTACCGCCCAATGGTTGTACATCGCATCAATGCTGGTTTAAATGCGTCCGGCTTGCCGGTAGCATGGCGCCATAATATTGTTGGCCAGTCTATTATGGCCGGTACTCCTTTTGAATCCAAAGATGGTATTGATGCTACATCAGTAGAGGGTGTTGCCGGTTCACCATATTTTGAAACGGTACCCAATTATTTTGTTGGTTTACATTCCACAAAAGAAGTTGTGCCGGTGTTATGGTTTCGTTCGGTGGGACATACCCATACCGCCTATGTGATGGAAACCATGCTGGATGAGGTAGCCCATGCAGCCGGGCAGGACCCGGTAGCTTACAGGCGCAAAATGCTGCAGAAATCACCGCGCCACCTGGCGGCTTTAAACCTGGCAGCAGAAAAAGCCGGATGGGATAATAAATTACCAAAGGGCCGGTATAAGGGAATTGCTGTACACGAGGCCTTTGGCAGCTATGTGGCACAGGTTGCTGAAATAAGCATTGATAACGGGAAGCTAAGGGTGCATAAAGTAACCTGCGCTATTGATTGTGGCCTTGCTGTTAATCCCGACGGGGTAAAAGCTCAAATGGAAAGCGGTATTATATTTGGCCTAACCATGGCGCTTTATGGTGAGTTGACTATTGAAAAAGGACAACTACAACAAAATAATTTCTATGATTACCGTATTGCCCGTATGAATGAGTCGCCGGAGATTGATGTGTACATTGTTGAAAGCAACGAGAAAATGGGTGGTGCCGGAGAATGCGCTGTGCCGCCAACCGCACCAGCTATTGCCAATGCCGTATTTGCGGCAACAGGCAAGCGCATCTATAATTTACCGATCATGAACACGCCATTAAACCACATCTCATGAGAAGCAAAAAATCTTTCATTTTCGTGGCGCTGCTATTGGCAATAATTGCTGTTACTGTAATGTCATTTAAGGAAAAGCCGGTCATTTATGCAGCGGTTTTGGGTTCGCCAAAAGATAGCGTAGGCTCTGTCAGGGCTTTTATGTCTGTATACAGAGTTCTGAAGAGCGCACGTTGTATGAACTGTCACCCCAGCGGCGATATTCCCTTGCAGGGCGATGACAGTCATCTGCATACTATGGGTGTAAAAAGGGGACCCGATGGCAAAGGTTTATATGCCATGAAATGCAGCAATTGCCACCAGGCCGAAAATGCCCCGGGCTTGCATACCCCTCCGGGAAATCCTAAATGGGGATTACCGCCCGCAAATATGCGGATGGTTTTCGAGGGAAAAACACCACGGCAGCTGGCTCTTCAATTGCTTGATCTCAAACAGAATGGCGGAAGAAGCAAACAGCAATTAATTGAACATATGACCTCAGACGATTTAGTATCCTGGGCCTGGCGCCCTGGCGCCGGCAGAACTTTGCCGCCGCTTAGCCATACCGYTTTTAGCGCTCAGGTAAAATTATGGATAGCGAAAGGGGCGTATGCACCGGCTAAATGACAGCAAAAAGCGAATGGGGCACTTGGAGGAGAAAAAGACATGTAGGTAAACATGATGTACTTGTCGGCGCGCACCAGCGACGGCAAGTACATCAAAAAGCAAGGTTTACAACTCTTCCTTCTCTTCTTTGTCTT
>NZ_JBFUKF010000287.1:0-6358 GCF_056400985.1 Mucilaginibacter sp. P4_G9
CGCTCATTTGAAATCCTTGGCCGCTACATCGACATGAAATTCAGCAACATGTTTTTCGATTTTAATGTGCAGATGAACATCGAGCTTAATAACTTTAATAACCAGCTGCTACCCACTAAAATCACTTACCAGGGTAATTGGAACATTCCTTTCCACAAAGAAGAACGTGCCAGCTTTTTGATAGTGCATAAGGATTATAAGAGGGAGTAAGAGGGCCTGCTAAAACCTAACATAGCCGTTAACAGTTGTCAAATCCGGAAATACAGAATCGAACTCGTTTCGGGTATGACAATCTGAAGCTTTGCATTTTTAATATAGGCGACTCCGCCTGCTAATTAACTTTTTTAACCCATAGTGTATTTTTGACAATAGCCGGGTTTTAAGTATTTGGATGTGATGTATTTATGTGCCGATTATGCATAATCATCAATAAAAAAATATATTTTTGGAAGAAAGCTTTTGAGTTAAATCGATTAATGCGGCTGCATACCCTGAAATTATTTTTACTGCTAATTATTCCCCTGTTTTTTACCAGGGTTAAAGCTCAAACCTGTGAGGGCAGTTTGGGCGATCCCGTTATTAGTGAAACTTTTGGAGCCGGATCAAATCCAGGGACTGCTTTGTCAGCCGAGATAACTAATATGTCGTACAGGACCGGGTGTCCTAACGATGGTTCATATACTATTGTGAATGCAATCAATATATATGACGGTATTACCGGTAATTGCCATCCGGAAACATGGCAGAACGTAACACATGATCATACCGGTGATCCCAATGGTTACATGATGTTGATCAATGCATCCTATACACCAAGTATATTTTTTACAAAAACCACGTCCGCGGTGCTATGTGAAAATACCAAGTACGAATTTTCGGCATATATATTAAACCTGATGAGGGCAGGTTCATCATCTATTAGGCCAAATATTAAATTTACTATAGAAACCGTTAACGGTACGGTACTCGACTCTTTGGTTACCGGTGATATCATGGAATCGAACAGCGGGACTGATTGGATACGCAAGAGTTTCTTTTTTAAAACTCCGCCAAATACCAACCAGGTAGTTTTGAAAATGACCAATGAAGCGCCGGGGGGCGGAGGTAATGATCTGCTGCTTGACGACATCAACTTTAGGGCTTGCGGGCCAATTATCCAAACTGGTTTTACTGCTGTAGGTGCCAATCAGCCCCGGAACCAATGTGTTGGCGAAACCCAATCATATATCATAAAATCAAAAATAGGAGAAGGTTATACCAATCCTAAAACGCAGTGGCAGCAAAATAAAAGCGATGGTAATGGATGGGTGGATATTGCAGGCGAAACCGGCGATAATTATACATTCACATTATCTGATAATAATTTAAATGTTTACCGGTATCGCCTGGCTGCTGCCGAGGGATCAAACATAAGCTCGCCAAACTGCCGCGTATTTTCTGAGCCGCTAACTATAACAGTAAACCCTTATCCCCAGGTACCCGATATCGGTTCGCAAAGTGTATGTGAGGGCAGCGCATTATCCATACAGGCTGTTGGAGGTATAGCTTATGAATGGCATGGGCCGGGGATAACCTCAGCCAACAAAAACCAAAACCCACTGCTGTTCGAAAATATTACCGCGGCAGCCGGGGGTAATTATTCTGTTGATGTAACTTCGGCAGGAGGTTGTATTATTTCTTCAAACACATTCCCGGTTACTGTCAATTTAAAGCCGGTAACTACAGTTAGCAGCACCGCTACTATCTGCATAGGGAATTCGACAATCATCAGCGCCTCGGCGCCAGGAGCTACGAGTTACAGCTGGATGCCCACGACCGGTTTATCAGATCCCACATCGGCCAGCCCAACTGCTAACCCGGCCGATACTACTATTTATACGGTTACAGTAGGCAATGCTAATAATTGTTTCGATACCAAAACGGTAACCGTAAATGTATTAGGAAAGGCGTTAGCTAATGCGGGGAGTAATAAAAAAATATTTGAGGGCCAGTCGGTAATATTAAACGCGATTGCTCAAAACACCAATATTTTCAGCTGGACCCCCACAACCGGGCTGAGTGATCCGAATGTGCTTAACCCGGTTGCCACCCCTGGCAGCGATATAACTTATCACCTTAAAGCAAGCTCATTACAAAATTGCGGGGAGGATACCAGCAGTGTTTTTATAAAAGTTTATCATAAAATAATTATACCAACTGCCTTTTCACCCAATGCCGATGGGTATAATGATCTTTGGAACATTGAGCCCCTTGAAGCTTTTCCCGAAAGTATAATAACCGTATTTAACCGCTATGGGCGACAGGTATTTAAAAGTACAGGCTATGCAACCCCATGGAAAGGCACCTACAATGGCGCGGTATTACCAGCAGGTACTTATTATTATGTTATAGATCTTAAAAATGGCATGCCCAAACTATCAGGATGGGTATTAATTGTGAAATAGGAACAAGGACTTTTGGAGCAAGGATAAAGGAAACTCCAATTGGTGGAATCGCCTTCAATCGTTAAAATCATTAAAACAATATAAATTTATCTATCTGCTCGTTGGTGAACTTTAATGTATCGGCAGTTAACAGCTGGCTATCCCCGTCAAATTCTTTATGGATGGCAGCTATATGCAGCTTTAGCGACATTACGTTAAGGTGTACATAATGACAAACACCGGTAAAATGATCTATCCCCCGTATGTTGCCATATTTGCCCGATGATATGCCTACCAGCGCGGCCTTTTTATCATAAAAGCTTTCGGGAAAATCGCAGGCATCAATAAATACCTTCAGCACACCCGGATAGCTGCCGTTATATTCTGGTATCACAAAAATAAATTTATCGGTATCAGTTACCATCTTTTGAATGGCGGCAAACTCCGGGCTTCTTTTACCATAAAGGTCTGTTTGCAGCAGGTTGGGCGGCAATTCTTCTAACGATAGCAAATTTGCTTCAACACCTTTTTCACGCAGTTGCTCCTGGTAATATTTAGCCATCTTTAATGTTGAACTGCCTGGTCGGTTGGTTGATGCTATTATAGTTATCATGTATAATTATTGAATTATAGATTTATTGAATTATTGAATGACAGATCGTTCAATGCTTAAACTATTGAATATGAGAGTTATTTAAATATGATAAGACTTTTAGCATTGCATCGCTAATTCATCAATCAATAATTCAATAAATTCAGTAAATCAATAACTAATTATGTTTGTAAATTGACTAAACCTGTGGATTTCCTAATTGTTTAATTTCGTATCTTTATCACCAGATTAAAACTTTACGAAAGTAGAAATTTCTGAACCTACTTTGCGTTATTGTAAATCATTATAATATCAAATTTTGAACGTATAGAATGAGTAAAATTATTGCTTTAGCCAACCAGAAAGGTGGCGTAGGAAAAACTACATCATCTATAAATCTGGCTGCAAGTTTGGCCGTATTAGATTTTAAAACATTATTGGTTGATGCTGATCCCCAGGCTAATTCAACATCTGGAATAGGTTTCGACCCCCGTAATATAAAGAACAGTATATACGAGTGTATCATTAACCAGGTAGATCCTCATGAGGCGATCCAAAAAACGGAAACCCCGAATCTTGATCTGCTGCCAGCCCATATTGACCTGGTAGGTGCCGAAATTGAGATGATTAACCTGAGCGGCCGCGAGTATAAAATGAAACAGGTTTTTGAAGCTGTGCGCAATGAGTATGATTTTATTATTATTGATTGCTCACCTTCATTGGGTTTAATAACTATTAATGCCTTAACCGCCGCCGATTCGGTAATTATACCGGTACAGTGCGAGTATTTTGCACTGGAGGGTTTGGGTAAATTGTTAAATACCATTAAAATAGTACAATCGCGTCTTAACCCGCAATTAGAGATTGAAGGTATATTATTAACCATGTATGATGTGCGCCTGCGCCTGAGCAACCAGGTAGTTGATGAGGTGAAAACGCATTTTGAAGATATGGTTTTTGACACCATTATACAGCGTAATACCCGTTTAAGCGAGGCGCCAAGCTTTGGCGTATCGGTTATTATGCACGATGCCACCTGTAAAGGGGCAATTAATTATTTAAACCTGGCCCGCGAAATTATTCAAAAGAATGGTCTTGTAAAAAGCGAAGCAGTAACGGCTACAGCAACAGTATAAGTAAATGAGTAGTGAAAGAAGAAATGCCCTGGGCAAAGGATTAAGTGCGCTGTTGAATGATTCTGTAAACGTACAACCATATCAAAATAAAAGTAAACAACAGGAAGCATCAACATCCGCCGCCGAGGTTAACAGCCTGGGTTCGGTTAATGAGATCCGCCTGAGTGAAATTGAAGTTAATCCTTTTCAGCCCCGTACCGACTTTGATGAGCAGGCACTTAATGAACTTGCCGATTCAATTAAATTGCAAGGGCTTATACAGCCAATAACGGTAAGGCGTATCAATGCGCATAAATACCAGCTGATATCCGGCGAACGCCGTTTTCGTGCATCAAAACTGGCCGGGTTAACCCAGATACCGGCTTATGTACGTACAGCTAATGATCAGCAGATGCTGGAAATGGCCTTGATAGAGAACATTCAGCGCGAAAACCTGAATGCCATTGAGGTAGCCCTCAGCTTTCAGCGGATGATTGAAGAATGTAACCTGAAACAGGAAGAACTGGGCGATAGGGTGAGTAAAAACCGTTCGACAGTTACCAACTATCTGCGTTTATTAAAATTACCACCAAGTATCCAGGCATCCATCCGCGATGGTGCACTTAGCATGGGCCACGCCAAGGCGCTTATTACTATTGATGACCCTGCCAAACAATTATATTTACATCAGCATATTATTCAGCAAGGTTTATCAGTTCGTAAGGTTGAGGAATTAGTTCGGGATATGCAAAAGGCGCCGGTAAAAAAAGAGGGCAAACAACCCGAGCCGGTATCATACCAACTGCAAAAAATTCAGGACGATCTGGCTTCAAAGTTTAGTACAAGGGTAACGCTTAAGGTAGGTAACAAAGGTAATGGGGTAATTGAAATTCCTTTCCTGTCAGAAGATGACCTCGGTCGTATTCTTGAGATGCTGGATTGGTAAAATGCCAATGCCATATTTATTAACTAAAAACCGCGAATAGTAAGTTATGCGCGGTTTTTGTATTTATTAGCTGCGTATAAGCCATAATAATTTTGTTGTAAACAAGTTAAGATGTACCAGGTTAGATGGYAATTCTTCAGTTGACAGACAAGCTGATAGTTGGTGCGTAATCCGGGGATAAAAATTACCTTTGTAATAAGGTAAAAGCTGGGCGGTTGTTGTAATATTAGCCGTTTGCTGTTTACTTAATACTTGATAATAAATGTATAAATATTTGTTAATTATTGGGATGTTAGCGGCTTTTACCTTTACTGCCAAAGCGCAGCAAAAGGCAGATACGGC
This sequence comes from Mucilaginibacter sp. P4_G9, assembly GCF_056400985.1. Lineage (NCBI taxonomy): Bacteria > Pseudomonadati > Bacteroidota > Sphingobacteriia > Sphingobacteriales > Sphingobacteriaceae > Mucilaginibacter > Mucilaginibacter sp. P4_G9. The sequence goes on from NZ_JBFUKF010000287.1 coordinate 5,419, forward strand.
ATCGGTAACTAAAAAGGATACTTTTAAAAAAGCATCGGGTACAGCCCCGGGTTCATTTGCGCCGCCTATAAAAAAGGAGAAAGAATACCATCCTGATAGTACCCACAGTCCGCATAAAGCAGTAATGCATTCATTGATGGTGCCKGGTTGGGGGCAGCTTTACAATCACCGCTGGTGGAAAGTTCCTATCGTTTATGGAGGTATTGGTTTATTGGCATCGGCAGTGATCTTTAACCAGGGGTATTATAATCAATTTAACGTACTGGCACATTATTATAAAAACGGGGTAACACCCAAACCAACCGATAAGTATTATGCAGAGTATATAGCATACACAAATGCCGGTGTGCCAGCACAAAATATATATGATGCGCTTGATAGCTATCGCCGCAACCGCGATTTAAGTATATTGGGTATTTTGGGGGCATGGGGAATACAAACTATTGATGCTTATATTGATGCGAAATTTATAAATGCTTATACGGTTGATAATAATTTTTCTATGCGGATTACGCCAAGCGTTATTAACCAGCCTGTTTATGCTCAAAGTGCGTTTGGTTCCTATATTCCGGGTATAAAAGTTACCTTTACGTTTTAACGGCACATTTATATCTTAGCTGTTAATTCAATAAATATTAAAAATGAAGATAGCGTTACTGGGCTATGGAAAAATGGGCAAGATTATCGAAAAGATAGCCCTAAGCCGCAAACATGAAATTGTTTTAACTATTGATCATGAAAACCAGCATGAGCTTACTGCCGAAAATCTGCAAAAGGCCGATGCTGTAATTGAGTTCACCATGCCGGCATCGGTTTTGGGCAATATTGAGCATTGCTTTAATGCGGGTGTGCCTGTTGTGGTGGGTACCACTGGCTGGTACGATAAATTGGACGAGATAAAGCGACTATGCGAAGACAGTAACAACGCATTGATGTATGC
>NZ_JBFUKF010000288.1:0-6349 GCF_056400985.1 Mucilaginibacter sp. P4_G9
AGTCTGGAGACTACTGGTATGTAGAATTTGAAGTATGAAAGCCCATAAGACGAAGCGTTACTATTTCTTTGTTTTTTCAGGCCCCGAAAACGTATAGTTAAAAAAGTCGACATCTACATATCCTTTTTCCTGTTTGTTATTGTAAGAATATATTCCCAGTCGATCACCTCTATATGATCCCCACATTAACTTGTACGCAGGCCCGAAATCTTTGAAATTCTTACCATCTGTACTGTAAGAATACTGGCTAATACCATCAAGGCCCCAAACAGACCGCAGCCAAAGCACATTTTGGTTTATTTGATCACCTTCTGTTATCTGGCCCTTTAAGTTGTATTCCAATTTTTTTATTTTGCCATCACAACGTACACCTATGGCCGAATAAGCTGGGTGTCCGAAATGAGTGAAACCGGCCTTTTGGCCGTCTGCCATTCCGCTTAAATCCAGTTTAACAATTACTTCGTTAGTCTTAGTAGACATAGACCGCTGCGTAAGGATATTACCCACCTTTGTAAGGTTGTCATTCTTTTCAAGGGAGCCGAACGCGTAAAGCCTGAGCCACCCCTTTCTTTCTTGCAACGACCACTTGCCGCCCCTCGGCTGGTAGTTCCACTCCCATTGCTCATTCAACCGGGTTCCCGAAAAAGAATCACTTGCTTGGGGAGTGTTAATTTTTGCTCCGCTAACCGGCTTCTTGCCATCCCAAACCATGGTACCAACACCATCTTCTCCCACTTTTCCTAAAATAGGCCATCCATCCACCCAGTTAACCGGGATCAAACTCATGACCCTACCGAACCAGTCTCCGTCTCCGTGATGGGTAAGAAAATACCAATCTCCGTTCCGGGTTTGAACAATACCGCCCTGGTTGGGTGATTTTATATCATTTTGAGCATGGCTCAATTGCTTAACTTCGGTATAAGGCCCCCAAATATTCTTTGAGCGCTCCATCATTACAGTCCGGCCGTCGGCTTTCACTTCACTGAAAAAATGGTAGTAGGTCCCATTTATCTTGTAAAGTTTATTGGCCTCACTTCCCTTCGATTGATAAATAACCTTATCAGTCTCCTTAATAATATCTTTACCGTCGGCAGTAAGTTTAAAGAGATGTATTTTATACTTATCCTTGARATTTGTACCAATGAAATAACCCTGGCAGTCATCATCCCAGAAAGGACAGCAGTCATCCCAACCTGCTTCCCCGATGATTTTATGTAATGGATCCCAGGGGCCTTCTATATTTTTAGCAGTTGTCATAAAATACCCTTCATCGGACGTTCCGAAATAAATCCAAAACCTGCCTTTGTGATAGTGTATTGCTCCTGCCCAGATACCAGTACCGTACCGGTTCATCCGGTCCCAGTTCATTTCAGGAGATATTTGTGTGATATCAGGCACCGCATGGCCTTTTATCTTCCAGTTGACCAGATCCTTTGAATGAAGGATAATCATTCCCGGAGAATATTGAAAAGTAGAAGATATGGCATAATAATCGTCTCCTACGCGGATACAATCAAGATCGCTGTAGTCTGCCGGCAATACGGGATTCCGATAAGTGCCATTATTCTGATCTCCCCAGGTGGCCCAGGTGTTCCATTTTGGATTATCATTATCCTGCCCTCTTACTGATTTAACAGTAGCAATTAGGATGATTACAATAAAAAATTGCTTATACATAATTTGAAAACACTGAGCTGGCTGGTGTCCGTAAAAACCTTGCACAATTAATACAGGCTCCGGTTTCAATGCCGGTTGCCGCTGTAGTTAGCGTGTGGTCCATTTATCAGTTGGCTTATAAAGGCTTTTGGCAAATAACTCATATGTTGGTCAGTCAGGTTATTTGATTAAAACAAAACTATATAAAGTCTCCCATGCTGAATTACTCCAAACAGACTTTATTTTATACAAAACCGACTTTCATGCTGCTGCGCATTTTCCCTGAAAGAACGTAGCATGTCACTTAAATTACACGGTAATGTAACCGACTTTGGACAGCTGAGTTGTAAAAATATTACTTTATAAGGTTGATGGATAGCGGTTTGCCAGGAAGGCACTTCCTGTACAAGCAGAACAGCGACATTGAAGGTATTGTACCTTTAAAAGGGGGATGATAATCCAAATTATTAAAATGTAATATATTGACTTAAACTTTAAGAAATTTACATAACCTTAGACGTATTAATTAGTTACTTCCTGCAATGATTTTTGAATTTACAACAGCCCCCGGTTTTGATTTCGTAACACTGTTCTCGAAACAGATCAATGTGCCTGTAAGGGATAATGTATTGGAGATCCCGAAGACACTGGGAGAAGGTTATGTACGTAAAGTTGAGTTTGGAGATGATTTTAAGTTAACGATCCACCGGTATGTATTAAATGAAGATTTAATTGTTAAACGCAATCCCGCGGTGACATCTAATAACGTACGTACTATTTTCTTTTATAATAACAAAGAAGATCTTGAGGTTAAATATAACAACGGGGAAAACATACCATTTTCACCCAAAGGTAATTCATTCATACTCCTGTCCACAAATGATCTGCGCACGGAAATCCGCTTTCCTGCCGGCAGCAACATTCAATATGTAGTAGTTGGCATTACTGCTAACAGACTACGCTCAGTGCTATCTATTGAAAAGCCTAATACTACAATAGAAACCATTACAGCGGAAAATGCGTCCTTTCTCTTTTTCGAAAGTTTGGATCCTGAAATGCAATTGCTGCTTAAAAATATTGTATCCGTCGACATGAATAACTCCCTGAATAATTTCTATGTACAAATTAAGGTACAGGAATTAATGTACTTGCTTTTTAGTAAGCTGTCGCTTAGGGAGAATACGACTTTTAAGAGTATAAATAGCAACGATGCAGAAAAACTTTTGGTCATTCGCAACGGAATATTGAGTGATTTGAGTACTCCGCCGGTTTTAAGTGAATTAGCTATAATCGCTTCGATGAGTGAAACGAAACTTAAGCAACTTTTTAAGCAAACATTTGGAGATACAATCTATAATTATTATCAAAAAGCCAGAATGGAAGAGGCTGCTTTTCTGTTGAAACAGGCTAAACATTCCGTTTCAGAAGTTGGTTATGAGTTGGGTTTTTCAAACCTTAGCCACTTCAGCAGGTTATTTGAGAAGCAGTATGGTATTACGCCAAAAAAGTTCTCCTACACTGCATAAGTTTTCTTTTCCCCTCTTCTTTAAACACATTTGTCGGATAGGACTATTCTTACGCCTTTTTCGGTTATTTTACCCATTTAATAACTTTTAATTTTGTTCCTATAATTAAGTACGACAAAAAAGGAAACGTTATTCACGCCTTTTGAGAATCCATTTTATAATTCAAAATAATGAAAGCAATACAATATAAGGCATTTGGCAATTCCAATGTGATGGAGGTGGTAGAGATCCCTCAGCCTGAGATAAACAATGAAAATGAAGTTTTAATTCAAGTTAAAGCAGCCAGCGTAAATCCTTTGGATATCAAATTACGCAGTGGAATTATGCAACAAATACGACCTGTCAGCTTGCCATTTGTACCAGGTGCAGATGTGGCGGGGATCGTTATCGCCACCGGAGAAAAAGTAACCCAATTTAAAGCAGGTGATCAGGTAATCGCTGTGACCAGGGAAGGAGGCTATGCCGGGTACGCGCTGGCAAATGAAAGTCACGTAGCCATTAAACCAACTAACACCTCCTTTGAAGAAGCAACCTCCCTGGTGGTTAATATAGGCACTGCTCAATCGGTATTATTCAATGAGGGGAAATTAGCGAAAGGTCAGAAAGTTTTAATTCAGGGGGCTGCCGGGGCTACTGGAGCCACCATGGTACAAATGGCAAAAAACGCAGGTGCTTATGTCATAGCTACGGCATCCGGACAAGGCATAGCGTTAGTAAAAAGCCTTGGTGCAGATGAGATAATAGATTATAAATCACAAGACGTTACAGTACTGGTTAAGGATATTGACCTGGTGGCGGATTGCGCCGGCGGCGAATCTCAGCATAAACTTTTTGAAGTGTTAAAGTCTGGAGGTAAATTATTCAGTATAGTAAACCCGCCTTCCACCAAATTAGCTGAAAAGCACCAGGTTGACGCACGATTTATCAGTTCCAATATCTCGGCAAATAGTTTGACCGCCGGTTTAGCTCTGGTAAATGAAGGCAAGCTCCGTCCCATCGTTGCAAAAACTTTCAAATTAGAGGAAGCTGCGCAAGCCCAGGATTATGTGTCGGCTGGTGGGGTCAGCGGTAAAGTTGTTCTTGTAGTAGCCCAATAGTATAATTAATCAGCTAAATGATGATAATGCCTGTAACCAGGCTTAATGAAAAATTTAAAAATGAAAAATAAGAAAGTTATCGTTGCCGGTGCAACCGGAACGCTGGGAAGCCAGATAGTGAAAGAGTTGCTTGCACAGGGGGCAGATGTTACTGCTATGGTTAGGGCGAGCAGCAATAGAAGTGCACTCGTGGAAATGGGTGTTAAAAATTTTGTAGTGGGCGACATGATGGACGCAGCCTCTTTAAGGCAAGCCCTTTCACCTGAGCATGGTTTTGATGTTATCATAGCCAGTGCTGCCGGATATACCCGTCGAAAAAAGGGTGACAGTGCAACAACAGATACTATCGGTTACCAAAATCTGGTTGACGCTGCTAAAGAAGCAAGGATTTCACGTTTCGTACTGATCTCCATTCTGGAATCGGATAAAGCCAGATCTGTACCTCACTTTTATAATAAATACCTGATCGAAAAATATTTGAAGGAAAAAAGACAGCCCTATATTGCCCTCAGGCCGGGAGCGTTTCTTGATCAGACACCGGATTTTATTATCGGTAAGATCACCAAAGGCATACTGCCAACCTTCCTGACCGGGACTTACGGGATCATCTATACCCCCCAACTTGCCAAGTATGCCGCTATGGCAGCGGTTGCTTTACCGGATTCAGAATTAAACACTTCCATAGATATCGGCTGGGACAGACCAGTTAACGAGAAGATACTGGCAGCTGCGTTTGCAAGTGTTCTTAAAAAGAACGTAGAAGTCAAGCCGGTTATGCCTCCATTCGTAGTGAAATACGTCCTGCCGGTCATTGGTCGTTTCAATGACAACATCAAAGATATGTATGAAATGATCAGGTGGATAGATACTGGTGTTTATATAAGCAAAAACCCGCAAAGACAAAAAGAACTTTTCGGAGAGCTGCCAACTGTTGAAGAAAGCGTAGCACAATACTGCCGTGACAAGGGGCTGATCTAAATAAAGAAATCTTCCGGATTAAACAGTACGATTTACAATAACAACAAAATAATAATAAAGAGACCATGAAATTATTAGAAAAGGTAACATTAGCAAAAGAAACATTGCAGAACGCCATCGCGATGGCACCCATGACCCGCAGCCGTGCCAATAGCGAAGGTGTTGTATCAGACCTGACCGTATTATACTATACACAACGTGCCACTGCAGGACTCCTCCTTACGGAGGCCATCAATATCTCGGAACAGGCGCTGGGTAGTCCCCTGACACCCGGCCTGTACAGCCAGGAGCAAATTGATGCCTGGAAGAAAGTAACAAAATCCGTTCATGATAACGGAGGGGTGATCTATGCCCAGCTTTGGCATACCGGACGTGTCGGTCATTCAGTGGATAGAAAAGGGAAACTTCCTGTAGCACCGTCGGCGATCGGGATAAAAGGGCAGCAACATTTCACCTCCCAGGGAATGAAAGATTACGAAACACCTCAGGAATTGACTACCGAAGAGATCAAACAGATCGTTAAGGATTACGGCCAGGCCGCCAGGAATGCCATCGATGCTGGTTTTGATGGTGTTGAACTGCATGCAGCATTCGGGTATTTGCCTAACCAATTTTTATCGGAAAGTGCAAACCTACGGACTGATGAGTATGGTGGCAGCATTGAGAACAGGAACCGCTTCGTGTTGGAAGTTATGCAGGAACTGGTTGATGCGTCGGGAAGCGATACAGTTGGCATTAAGCTATCACCAACTGTATATTATAACAATATAGAAAACAGTGATCCTGTTGCTCAATTCAAACCTTTGATCGAAGCATTGAATGAATTGCCATTGGCCTATATTCATCTGATGAATGGCATGTTCCCTTTGGATAATTACCCGCACTATCCTAAGAATGCTGTGGAAACTTTTGGCAGCATAAGCAACCATCTGGTAATTGCCAATGCCGGGTTCAATAAAGATAGCGGGGAAGCAGAACTGGAAAAGGGAATCGCTAAAATAATTTCTTATGGCTCATTGTTTCTGGCCAATCCCGATTTGCCAAAACGGTTTGAATTGAATGCTGAGCTGAATGTACCGGACGGAGCTACAA
>NZ_JBFUKF010000289.1:0-6331 GCF_056400985.1 Mucilaginibacter sp. P4_G9
GCCGTTACCAGTGCTACAAAAAACCTTGGAGATGCGGCAGCAAAAGTAAACCAGGACACTACCAAAAAAGGAGGTAGCGGCAACAAACCGTCAAATGGCGGCAGCCTTTCTGAAGAAATAGTGGTAACAACGGCATACAAACCTGTTTTGGCTGATGCCGTTAAGATTCGGCGCAACCCCGACCTGGAAGATAAAGCGCCCTTTAAAGCACCGCTTACCTATACTACTTTAGATAAAAAACTTGACCAGGACTCGGAAATAAAACACCTCGATCCACAAAAAAGGCCGGCCGAACAGGACTCGATACTGCTTAATAACTATGTTAAAGCTGGTGTAGGTAACTTAAAAACCCTATTCGGCGAAGCTTATTTTGGTAATGGCCGCGACCAGGCTTTGCAGGTTGGCGGTTTCCTGAAACATTTTTCGCAGGCCGGCTCATGGGAAAAACAAAACGAAAGCAAGGATGAAGTTGGCGTGTTTATCAAAAGCACCAATTCAGAAAACACCATCAGCGGCCGTTTAAACTATAAACGTCGAGGTGTTTATTTCTATGGCCACCCTGATTCTATTCCGCTGCCATTCACTCCTCAAAAGCAACATTTTAACGAAATTGGCGGTGAGGTTGAATTGGCCAAAAATTTTAAGGATGTTGAAAATGATTTCACTTATGCTGTAAAATTAAAAGGCTATTCTTTCGGCAATGCTTACCAGGCCAGGGAAAGCAATATTGTATTATCCGGATTTGTAAACCAAACCATTAAACAATTTTATACCGGTTTAAGCGCTTCGGTTGATCTATCCAATCCAAAGGATAGTTTATACAATTTAAACAACAGCATCCTTAGGTTAAACCCTTACATTAAATTCCAGGGTACTAATTATAAAATTGACGCAGGTGTAAACATTGCAAAGGAATTTGGTGATTTTAATCGCTTTTTCATTTTCCCGGCAGCTAAACTGGAATACCAGGTGATACCCAAATATGTGCGCCTGTTTGTGGAAGCCAAGGGCGATATCAACCGCGCGTCCATCCGCGATTTTGCCAACATCAATCCTTATATCGATAAAAACATACAGCTTAAAAACTCGGTTGATCAGTTGGATATAAGCGCTGGTTTAAAAGGCACATTAGCACCGGGGCTTAGCTTTAAAGCTGCTGTGTTTCGCAATAGTGTAAAAGATATGCCGCTGTTGGTAAGCAATCAAACGGCCGAAGGCTATAAATTTATTGTGATATACGATAATGGCCGGTCGCGCGTAAGCGGCTTTAATGGCGAGCTGGACTTTAAAGCTACCGATGATGTTAATATTTTTGGCCGTGTTGAGTTTAAGGACTATAAAATGAATACCGAGGCTGAGGCCTGGAACCTGCCTAAGTTTTTGTTAACTGCAGGTACTGCTATCCACATAAACAACAAAGTGAGCATAACAGGTTCGTTATTAATACGGGGTTCGGCTTATGACAGGCCGTTTGGAATTGTACCGGGACCGTTAGGAACACCGGCTACCAATTCAAGCATATTATTAGCTAAAAGATCTATCAGCTCATTTGCCGATCTGAATGGCGGTGTTGAGTACAGGGTAACGCCGGTAATTACGGTATTTGCACAGGCAAATAACATTTTAAACTCGGGTTATCAAAACTGGGTATACTATCCTAACTACGGATTTAATATCTTTGGCGGCGTCGGTTTCTCGTTTTAAAGATTTTGATATTTACAATAAACCGTACTTTTAGCAAATGGATATAGCCAATTATTTAAGTGAACTATTGGGCCAGCACGGCGAAATAAGCGTGCCGGGCCTGGGCTATTTTGTGCACGTACGTGTAAGTGCCAGTTATGATGATGCAGAGCGTAAATTTTATCCGCCCGGTTATAAAATACAATTTGATCCGCAGGCCCATGATGATGATACCTTAACAAGGTACATTGCCGAAAAGAAAAAAATCTCGCTGGCTTCATCAAAATATTTTACCGAAAAATATATAACCGCTTTAAAACAGGAAGTTGCCCTGCAGGAAGTAGCTTTTGCCGATCTGGGTTGGTTTTATATGGATAAGGGCAAAATCGCTTTTAAATCGCAAGTGAGTAATACTGATAATGCTCCTTTTTATGGCTATGAACCCATCAGCATAAAAAAACTAAACCAGGTTGAAGAACCCGAAAAACCAGCGGCCGTACCGGTACCCCCACAAATGCCGCCACCCGCTGTGGTTGCGACAGAGCCCTTACCGCTCCCTCCCCCAATCAGGGAGATACCTTTACCAGCACAAACGGCTAACCAACCGGAAGAATACGTTGATGACGAGCCTGAACAAAGGCAGGGTATGAGCATCTGGGCCATTATATTGATTGTGGTGATAGTTTTGGCAGCCGCATTGTTTGCTGTGTATAAGTATAACCCCGGTTTATTAAATTTATCAAAGGGCAAGCAAATGCAAGTACCTGCGAAGCCAAAAGCCCAACCGGTACTTAAAAGCGATACAGACACAGTTAAAAAGGCGACCTTGCCTGTTGATACTACAGCAAAAGCAATTTCTAAACCCGACACGGCGTTAAATACCACAATAATTAATGCTGATACAATAAAAAGAATACATTATGAGCTTTTAGCAGGAGCCTTTAAAACACAAGCTGAAGCAAACAAAACCATACAAGCTTACAGAAGAATGGGATTTACCGCCCATATAATTGAAAACGTGCCCGGCAGATTGGTTAAAGTAACCTTAGGCACCTATTATGTACGCGATGAGGCTGTGGCTGCCAAACAAAAAATATTAAGTACAGGTAAGATAAGCAACGATAATATAACTATACAACCATATAATCCCAGGAAATGACTTTATTATTAATACAGCAGGTAACAGATACAGCAAAACACTTAGCAGATACCGCTAACCATACAGTAACCCAATTAGCACAAGCCCCAGAAGAATTACGTTTTGGCGACCTGCTAATAAAAGGCGGCTGGGTAATGGTACCTATTGGTATACTGGCTGTACTGGGCCTGGTTATATTTTTTGAGCGCTTTTTTACTATCCGTAAAGCTTCAAAAAACGAATCGAACCTGATGATACAGGTGCGTTCAAGCATTCACTCCGGTAATTTAGAATCGGCTATTGCCATTTGCCGTAACAGTAACTCGCCTTTGGGCCGCATGCTGCAAAAGGGTTTGTTACGTATCGGTCGCCCTATAAAAGATATTGAAGGTGCGATTGAAAACATTGGCAAGCTGGAAGTATCAAAACTGGAAAAAAACATTGGTATATTGGGGATTGTAGCCGGTATTGCACCAATGTTTGGTTTCCTGGGTACCATTGCCGGGGTAATCAAGATATTTTATGATATATCCAAAACAGACAACATCAGTATGGGTGTTATATCTGGCGGTTTATATGTAAAAATGGTAACATCAGCCGCCGGTTTAATGGTGGGTATTGTGGCCTATGTTTGCTACCACGTTTTAAATATGATGGTTGATAAAGTGATCCTGAAACTGGAAACTGATGCTATAGAATTTATTGACCTGTTAGAGGAGCCAAGCAAATGAATTTAAGAAAAAGACATAGAGGTGCATCGGCAGAGGTTCATACATCAGCAATGAACGATATCATGTTCTTCCTGCTTTTGTTTTTCCTCATCGCGTCAACAGTTACCAACCCCAACGTTATTAAACTGATGTTGCCCAAATCATCAAGCGGGCAATCGGTATCAAAAAAAACAATAACGGTTTCGGTAACCAAAGACCTGAAATATTACGTAGATAAAAAGGAAGTGCCTGTAGCTGCCCTGCAAACTACACTATCGGGCTATAAAACACTGGCAACAGAACTTACTATTGTTTTATATGTTGATAGAACAGTAGCCATTCAGGATGTGGTACAGATAATGGATATAGCACAAAAATTAAATATAAAACTGGTACTGGCAACGGAACCTAAGGGATAGAGAGTATCAAGTAGTTAGTATCAAGTATCAAGATTTTTTTATGAGCTTACAATCAATTATTGCAGCCGTCCTGATACTTGACCCGTTACTAACAAGGCAGCTGTCTTAATACTTGATACTAAATACTTGATACTAAAATGGAATACAGGGAAGAAGAAAATAACTATCCAAAGGCGTTTTTGTTAACAGGCATTATTTTGGCTGTGTTTTTCCTGGTATGTTATATAATTATCCTTCCAATGCCGCCTAAAACCGAGGACGGTACCGGTGGAATCCTGGTAAATTACGGTACAGTTGATGAAGGGATGGGCAGTGATTATATGAGCACCGAAGAACCTTCTGTTGCCGAAAAAGCCAACCACACCAAGCCGGATAAGGTTACCCCTGCCCCGCCAACCGAAGAAAAACCACAGCCCGAAAGCAGCGATAAAGCTGTTGTTACCCAAAATACCGAGGATGCCCCCGAAGTTGCCGCTCCAACCAAAAAGCCTACAAATACGGTAACCGCGGCCCAACCTACAAAAACTGCAGCTAAACCTGTAGTGAACCAAAACGCGTTATATAAAGGCAAGGCAACTACCGGTACAGGTGAAGGCGACGGAACCGGCAATAAACCCGGCAACCAGGGTAAACCAACAGGTACCACTCTTACTAATAATTACAACGGAACAGGATCTGGCAATGGCGGTAATTTGAACATGTCGCAACGTAGTTTTGTAAGCAGGCCTGCTGTTAGTGATGATAATCGGCAGAGCGGCAAAATCATGGTTGATATACGTGTTGATAAAGATGGTAACGTGGTTTATGCCCGTGCGGGTGCCCGCGGTACGACCATATCTGATGCAGCCCTGCTCCAGAAATGCGAAGACGCGGTTAAAAACTCCAAACTTAATCCACTCGACTCGGCACCAGAAACGCAGGTTGGTACAGTAGTATTTGTATTTAAGGTAAATTGATTTTTAGTCTGCAGTTTACGGACGATAGATCATTGCAACAGTTTATTTTATAAGTTTGCATCCATTGCCATAGCTATGGGCTATGGCTATAGACTATGGACTACCAACAAACCATCCAATACCTGTACACCCAGCTCCCGATGTTTACGCGCGATGGGGCTTCGGCATTTAAGGCCGATCTGCATAATACCCTTGAGCTTTGTAAACGTTTAGGCTATCCGCAGCATAAATTTAAATGTATACATGTTGCCGGCACCAATGGTAAGGGTTCCACATCGCATATGCTGGCGGCTGTTTTGCAAACGGCTGGTTATAAAACCGGACTTTATACATCGCCCCATCTTAAAGATTTTCGTGAACGTATCCGCATAAACGGGCAAATGATCAGCGAGCAAACTGTTATCGATTTTGTAGCCGCGCACAAGAAGGATTTTGATGAGATAGGTCCTTCATTTTTTGAAATGACCGTGGGCCTCGCTTTTAAAATTTTCGCGCAGGAAAAAGTAGATATCGCTGTTATTGAAGTTGGCCTGGGTGGGCGCCTGGATTCAACTAATATTATTACCCCCCTGCTCTCTGTTATCACCAACATAGGCTGGGACCATATGAATATGCTTGGCGATACCCTTCAACTGATAGCAGCCGAAAAAGCCGGTATTATTAAACCGGGCATACCCGTAATTATTGGCGAAAACCAACCCGAAACAGCAAGGGTGTTTATTGAAAAAGCAATTAAAGAAGAAAGTAACATCTTGTTTGCTTCGGATTTGTGGGAGATTGATCAAAAGCCAAAAGTCAAAAGTCAAGAGTCAAAGAATGATTTACTTGAATTGAATGTTATAAAAAACTCACCAATCACCTCTCACCACTCACCACTCACCATTCATCTCGACCTCACCGGTTCCTATCAGCTTAAAAATGTAAAAACGGTTTTATCTGCTGTAGATGAATTGCGCTCGCAAGGATTCACGATAACCGATAATGATATAGTCACAGCCTTATCACAGGTAAAAACCTTAACCGGCTTGCATGGACGATGGGAAACACTGAACCAAAACCCGCTCACCATTTGCGATACCGGGCATAATCCGGATGGTATAGAAGAAGTAATAAAAAACATAGCGTCTGTTGACTACCAGCACCTTCATTTTGTAATTGGGATGGTAAATGATAAGGATATTTCCAAGGTATTAACCATGCTACCCAAAGATGCTACCTACTATTTTTGTAAACCCGATATCCCCCGGGGGCTGAATGCGGAAAGCTTAATGCTAAAGGCCGAAAGCTTTGGCTTACATGGCGAATTTTATGCTTCGGTAAAGGAGGCCCTGCAAACAGCACAACATAACGCTGGCGATAAAGACCTGGTTTTTGTTGGAGGAAGTACTTTTGTGGTGGCTGAGGTTGTGTGATAGCCCTTAATTG
>NZ_JBFUKF010000290.1:0-6330 GCF_056400985.1 Mucilaginibacter sp. P4_G9
ATGGATAGTGGTCGGTTCATCACGATTGCAGGATATCACCCCATTGCTATAATGTAACTCAGCCAACTGGATTACACTCCGCTTATTCTTGAATGAACCTTTAACAGCCGGTTTGTCTTTTGTTCGGCCAGGATGGGTAAAATAGAAAATGTAAGCCTTATTATTATTTACCACTACATCGCAATGGCCGCCAATTGCCTGGTCATCCACGCTCTTACCCGGTTTTTCTAAAATACGGTCCTCCTGTTTGGCCCATGTTAATAAATCGTCAGAACTGTAAACCTCCATCCCCTTCCATACATCCACAATCATGAAATACTTATTGCGCCATCTGAAAACTTTAGGACCTTCGCCATTTGCCGGTATGGCTGTGCCTTTATCTATCCAGTTATACAGATCAGTACTTTCGGCATATGCTATTGCTTTACCTTTCTTTTCATCGTTATACCATAGCCTCCATAAACCGTCTGAAACTTTGGCGAGCGAGGCGTCGATGACGTGATGCGTACCTAACGGTAAAACAGCTTCAAATTTCCAATTAAATAAGTCGGTACTGGTTAAATGCACAATTTCCCGGGGATGGTTCCAATCAGTAAATATTCCGGGCACATAGGTTAAATACATATGATACAAGCCTTTATTTTCAATGATATCCGGAGCCCAGAATGTGTAACCAGGGTTAACGCGGTAATTAATGTTTGCCGTATCTCTATATTTCCATACCCTGCCGTCTTTTGATTCGGCTATCCCTATTTTGGTACCATGTACCCATTGAACACCCGTTGAATCATTTAACATGGCGCGACGATTAGTATAAAACATCCACCACATTTTTTGCTGTTTGTTGTAAATCACAACCGGATCAGCAGCGCCATGCTCCAGGGGATCGTCAAACAAAGGTTTAGACACTGCTTTTGTTTGCGCATGTAGATTGGCAACTATTGCGATAAATAGTACCAGCATAGAGGCCCAAGCAACTTTATTCATAAAGTTCATATTAATATTTTTTACTTCCTGGAATGTTAGTCCTAAATCCGGCCACCATAAGTTAAGGGTTATAGACTTCTATCTTACCATCGCTTATGCTTAAAGGCAACCACAGATAGGCAGACTTTTCCAGGTCTGTTTTATTCCACACATCTCCCATAAAGATAAACTTTCCGGCTTCGCCTGCAACGGGTAGTACAAATGCTCCCTGCGAAAAAAAGGTCACTTCTGCATTTAGTCCTTTACATGGATTGCCTTGTTCTATCCATTGCCCCATAATATTATCAGCAACTGCATAAGATGCCGCATTTGGCGACCAGCCCGAACAGCCCGAAGTAATTAAATAGTATTTTCCTTTATTTTTAAAAATAGCCGGGCTTTCCCGTTTTTTATTTTCAAATATTCTTACATATGTTGTTGTTGGCTTTAAATAATCATCGCTCAGCAGGCAAATATGCATCGTATTGTTATCTTCGGATGAGTAGATCAGGTAGGCTTTACCGTCATCATCCTTATACAAAGTCATATCCCTTAGCATTTGGTCGTTGGGTTTTATGCTCCCCAAATATTGGTATGGCCCAGCCGGGCTATTACTTATGGCAACGCCACCCCGCGAGTAGTTGTAGTCGTTCTTATCTATATGCATCCACATCACAAATTTCTTTGAATGCTCATTATAGATCACTTTAGGTCTTTCAATCACCCTGCCGGTATCCAGGTCATTACCCGGGTCATTAACTACTGGTTTCAAGGCGATGCCCCTATATTTCCAATGCTTCAGATCGGTAGATGAATAGCAGGATATCCCTCCTGCCGGAACCCGGTAATCTTCCCAGTTTTGACCGGGAACGAGCCATGTTTTTCCATTTTTTATTTCACCAAAAAGGTAATAAACACCTTGATGATACATTACACCAGGGCCGTGGGCGTTAATAGGTTTCTCATCTGTATCAAATAATACCTTACCATGCACAAGTGTATCTGGCAATGATTTGACCGCATTTGCAAAGGTTAAACTTTTGCTTATTAATAATAACGTGATAAGTGTAATGTATTTCATCTTTCTTAGGTTAATATATTAAGAATGCTGTAAATAAGCTGGTAAAGGGGTTAAAAAGTCTCTGCATTAAAAACAGCAATACTACGCATTATTGCCGGTTGAGCAATAGAACTGGTAACCGTAAAACGCAAGGCTGTGGCCGAGACCTTAGCAAACTGATCTATCCGCTTGTGGCCTATAGTTTGCCCTGCTATAATAGTTTTCCACTTACCGTCAACTTGTGCTTCAATGGTATATTTCGAAATTTTTTGTCCGTCATGCAGATCTTCCATAGTAACCACATGGTCAAATGTTTTTAATCCATTAAATTTCAGGGTTTGCATAGGCGATTTTGAATGAGATGCAGCAATTGGATTACTGAATCTACGCTTAATTTCATTGCCCGTTTCCTTAGCCGCCGCAACAAGGTCGTCAGGAATCAACCCGCGTCGATCAGGAGTCAGGTTCACGATCAAGCCAGATCCACGTCCGATGGTTTCATAGTAAGCCTGCATACGCCTCGCGAGCGACTGAGTTTTACGCGGCCCATCCCACATCCAGCCACCAGTACTAAAGCTAACGGTAGTTGGGGCTATTTGCGGCCGGTAGAATTTGCCTGATGGCTCACCAATATTGATATGATCCCATCTGTAGGTTTTACTAACCGAATATCTGGTGCCATCAACGGTGTTCAGCGCGTTCCAAAGCGGGTAACCAGCTTTACCATTCTCATTACCAACATGCTCTATATCTGGCCCCAAGAAAAGGCATTTAGGCTGAAGCCCATGCGCATATTTGGTCAGCGCTGCATAAAACGCTCTTAATTTACCTCCATAGCGTACAGAATCCATCGCATCTGAACGGCCAAAATGATCGTCCCAGATAAAAACAAGAGGGCCATAATTAGTCATCAATTCGCGGATTTGCTCTTTCTCTTTCTGCAGGGCCYTTTTATACAGCTCCGGATCATCAAATTTATCTATCCTTCCTGTTTCTCCGTCTTTATACCCTGGTTGGCCAGCTTCCCAATGTGAATCTATCCAGGGGGCAGTATATAAACCAACCTTCAACCCGTGTTTTCTGCATGCATTTACAAACTCTCTTACGATATCGCCCTTACCGTTTTTGTAAGGACTCGACGCGATACTGTAATTTGTAGTTTGCGTCGGCCACAAACAAAAGCCCTGCTCATGCCTGGCTGTAAGCACCATATAGGTTGCACCCATTGCTTTAGCGGCCAGCACCCATTGCTCCGGGTTCTGCGCAGTTGGGTTAAATGCCGATGCCGGTGTACTGCCCTGCGGTGCATCCCGAGCGGCATATGTGTCAATACTGTAATGAATAAAAACTCCAAGTTCAAGATCCTGAAATGCAAGTTGCCGGGAAGTAGGGCGCGCCAATATAGGTGACTGTGCCTTCCCCCGCACGGAAGAAAACAACATTAGTATTAGCAACATGATTGTCATAAATATTCTTGCCATTCTTTTATTTTAAAGAAAATGATTTAAAAACTAAAGCTCATTGCTGTTGTGCAGGACAAAAGATGGAATCGCCAGGACGGCGATTCCAATCAAAATCATGCTAAACTTTTTACTTCTTTCATTCTAACCCAACAAGGGGTCGGTTAGGAATTTCAGTGGAAGGATTATCAATTTCCCAAGTTCGGATTTAACTGCAGATCACCGGATGGGATAGGTAAATAGTACTGCGGCGTTCCGATCGGAGCGTTTTCTGACGGATCTCTGTTAGCAATAACCTGGGTTAATAGCTGCAAACGGGTTATATCAAACCACCTGGTATATTCGCCCGCAAATTCCCAGGCCCTTTCACTGATTACCGCTTTTACAAAATCTGTACCTGATAAGCCAATCAAAGGAGTCAAACCAGCACGGGCACGTATGGCGTTAACACTTGCGTAAGCCTGATCATTAACAGCGCCACTCCTGGCCTGTGCTTCGGCATATATCAATAAAACATGTGCATACCGCATCATTTGAACGGTAGCACTTGAGCCGTCGGTACTGCCTTCAACAGGAGCCCTGAACTTCTCATAGTAAGGGTGTTTTACAGCATCACTCTGCCAAGGTATAGTTGTACCATCAGACTTTTTAATAACCGTGTGGAAAGTGGCACTCTTTCTTGGTCCGGCCGGGAAATCAACAAAAAATTTGATTTCTGCAAAAAAATCATCCCAGCCGTTTTCTTCGCCAGGCATTGCAGAAGAACCATAAAGTGCATTTGAATTAAACCAGTTACAGGTACCGCAATTATGAATGGCAAAAACCTCTTCGGATGTTGTTGTTCCTAACCGGGTGTTCTGCCATAATGTGTTTATATCGGCTACCAGATCGAAACCGTAGGTAGCTTTATTGTCAATTACTTCTTTGGCTTTAGCGGCAGCCAATGCATATTTTGAATTATCATTGATGGGCCAGCCGCCTTCTGTAAGGTAAACATCCGCAAGCAACGCTGATGCGGCACCTTTAGAAGCCCTGCCGGCATCCAGCTTTTTATTTTGCATCAGTTTTTCAGCATTCAGAAGATCGCTTTCAATTAGTTTATATACTTCGGCTGGAGCAGATGTTCCGACCTTTAAAACCTCCGGGCTATAAACCTCTGAAGTAATCAGCGGAATTTTTCCCCATAACCTAACAAGCCAATAATAATCAAGCGCGCGAAGATAATAGGCTTCGCCCAGGATTTGATTGATAGCGGCGGCGTCGCCTGTGGTTGATTTATAATTGTTGATAATGTTATTGGAGCCTTGTATTGATTTGTAACATCCGTTCCAAATATTGAGCATCCTGCCGTTAAGGTTGGAAACATGGTATTGATCAAATTCTCTCAGGTCGGCCTTGTTGCTTGCCGGGTGAGTAGTAAGGTCATCAGAGCCCATTAAAACGGCAACAACTGCTGCCGTAGTAAACCCGTTTATCCAGGTGGTTGATAATGGTTTATAAGCGCCTACCAATGCTGCATTTAAACCGGCCACGGTACTTAATGCCTGTGTTCCTACTACCTGGCCTCTGGGGTCTTCATTCAGCGCTTTTTTACAGCCCACCACCGATAGGATCATTAATATAATTAAAATCTTTTTCATAATTTATCTTTTCAATAAGTTTAAAACTTCAATACCGCACCTACGTTAAATGTCTTCGAATTAGGATAAGAGCCAAAATCAATGCTTTGGGTAACATCTGAGCCCGAACCCGCGTTAGTTGACTCCGGATCAAATCCTTTATACCTAGTTATGGTAAATAGGTTGGTTGCACCTACAAATAGCTTTAGATCAACATTTTTGATGGTTCCTTTTGGCAGGTGATAAGAAATATTTAAGTTCTTCAGCCTCACAAAATTTCCATTTTCAAGAAAACGGCTCGATTCAAAATAATCTTTATTGGTTGAGCTGAACGCTGGTATATCTGAGCTTTCATTGATACCGGGCTGGTACCTGTTCAAAACCCCTACATTAGTAGCTTGCTTGGCATCTGCATTTGCGGTAATAGAACTGGCATAAGAGTAATCCAGCTTACTAAAGCCCAATAACGACTGAACAAATACGTTTACCGAGAAATCGCCATAAGTAAAGGTATTATTCCACCCCAGCGATTGTTTAGGCGTACCGTTCCCTATAATCTGAAAATCACTGCCGTTTATGGCGTTGTCCCCATTTAAATCCTGGTAGTGCGAATCGCCTGGCTTATTGCCATACTTTGCAGCTTCAGCTGTTTCATTGGGTTTCCATGTTCCCAAATATTTCAGTCCCCAGTATGAGCCCAGCGCATAGCCAGGTTTAATTATAAATTCGGGTTGGGTAGACAGGCCCGCCCCCGCGTTTGGTACGTTTTTGTCTGAAAACACACTGGCTAATGTACCTAAGCTTTTAACCAGATTTTTTTGAAACGTTATGTTAAATGAGCTCGACCAGGTAAACTTGCCTGATTGCACAGGCGTACCACCAATGTTAAACTCAAGCCCGCTGTTTTTCATTTTCCCAACATTACTAATAATGTTTCCCCCACCTGCATAAGCCGGCAACGGAAGGGATAAAAGCAAATCCCTGGTATTTTTAACATACGCATCAGCTGTAAAATTTAACCTGCTGTTAAACAGCGACAAGTCTAAACCCAGGTCTTCTGCCTGCGTTGTTTCCCATTTCAGGAAAGGGTTGGCGGCGTTACCCAATACGATCCCTGAAGAAACCGATGTATTGTTAAAACTGTTAGCTGCCGAAAAAGCATCACTAAGGTAAGTTGAAAGCGTGGCATATGGATTAGTAGCCTGGCTTCCGGTTAAGCCCCAGC
>NZ_JBFUKF010000291.1:0-6295 GCF_056400985.1 Mucilaginibacter sp. P4_G9
TGGGCTGCTGCGCCTAATTTTTCTTCGCTGTGGAAACCTCCGTTAAGCTGCAATATTTTAAAACCGGAGTGGCTTTTATAAAATTTAGCTATTGACCACCCCATGGTAGCATCCCAAAGGTTTTGCGATTGATAGATTTGCATACCGGCCATTGCACTATGCCCGCCCATGATTTTTACAAATTTATCATAGTACACGCCGGTAGCTGTATCAATAGGCAGGGGAGCAAGGTAAGCTTTTGCCTGGGCATCCAGTTGTTGTAAACTGCCCAAACCACCGCGTGTAACCATATTGGTATACCGGGATGGCGCGTTGGCCGCAATTACAGGTACCTGGCTTTGTTTGGCAAGTTCAACCAGTGGCCTGTAATCTTTATAATTGGGCCAGGTGCGGGCATCGCTAATTAAGTTTTTCTCGCGAATGAGGCCGCCCAGGTATTCGTTAAGCACAAGTTGGCAATCGGTGCTAAACATTTCCATAGATAAGGCGGTTTTATGTGGATATTGTTGTTCCAGCTCTTTAAATAGTTCAAACTCCAGTATATGCCCTGTAGAATCATTATGCTCTTCGCCAAAAAACAGTACATCGGCTTTGTTCATACTGCTGATAATATCAGCAACTGTGGCCGGTTTTTGAGTAGCTGTGTTATATATTTTATAGTGAGAGGCGGCTATTTCCTGGCCCAGGGATATAAAAGGTAAACACATAAGTAACAGGATGCCGGCTGATTTCATATTATGGTTTTAAAACCTTTAATTTACACTAACTAAAACGGAATGACAAATAAGAAAAATAGTGTTTGAAAAGTTTCAAAATATTACTACATTTGCGCTCTTGTTTTTAAAACGACGAATAGAATAAAATAGCCATGAAAAGAACGTTTCAGCCTTCTCAAAGAAAAAGAAGAAATAAACACGGATTCCGTGAACGCATGTCGACTGCTAACGGCAGGAGAATATTAGCAGCCAGAAGAGCTAAAGGCAGAAAAAGATTATCTGTTTCTGACGAGGGTAGTCACAAAGCATAAACCGGTTGCGCTGGTTTGCCTGTAGGCAAACCAATGGATACCGATTAACTGCTTAAATCCCGGTTCCAATAAGGCAACTATGTATACTTTTAAAAAAGAAGAACGGTTATGTAATAAAAGGCTTATCGATAAGCTTTTTCATAGCGGCTCTTCTTTTTTGTGTTACCCATTTAAAGCCTCGTGGTTGTATCAAACCGAACCACAGCAATATCCTGTACAGGTATTATTTTCGGTACCCAAAAGGCGTTATAAGCGTGCGGTTGACCGTAATTTAATAAAACGCTGTATGCGCGAATCGTACAGGCTGCACAAGCAACAAAATCTTTACAATTTGCTGCTATCGGCCGATAAAGCTATCGTGCTATCGATAGGTTATATTGGTAAAGAAATTGCCCCGTACAGCGTGATCGAAAAAAAGATGCAAAAGCTGTTAACCCAGCTTGCAGAACAATTAGCGGCTACCAACAATGCAATAGTATGATGGCGCTGGTGAGGTTGATTAAAATGCTGATAGGAGGTGTTTTTATATTGCTTATAAAAATATACCAGTATTTTATCTCGCCATTAACAGGTGCATCATGCAGGTATACGCCAACCTGCTCACAGTATGGTGTAGAAGCTATTAAAAAATATGGTGCCTTTAAAGGCGGATGGCTAACCATAAAAAGGATTGCCAGCTGCAATCCCTGGGGTGGGCATGGTCATGACCCTGTACCATAATTAAGTTCAAGGTTTTAAGTGATAATTAATTTGTGGTTACTCAAATCTCAGAACTCAGGATCCCGAACTCAAAACTTAACTCATGAGCCTCATTTTACAAATTGAAACTGCAACAACATCCTGCTCGGTAGCCCTGGCTGCCGGTGGAAAGGTGCTCGCTTTTAAGCAGGTAAATGAGCGCAACAAACACGCCGAAGTAATTACTTTATTTACTGAAGAACTGATAACCGGTAACGGTTATACCTATCGTGATCTGGATGCCATTGCGGTAAGCTGTGGCCCTGGCTCATACACAGGCTTGCGCATAGGGGTATCAACAGCTAAAGGACTTTGTTTTGCATTGGATAAACCCCTTATAGCCATTGAAACGCTGGAGGCTATGGCTTACGGTATTATTAATAATTATCCTGGTATTGTAATTAGCGAAGGCACCCTTTTGTGCCCCATGATTGATGCCCGCCGCATGGAAGTTTATTGTGCAGTGTTTAATGCTGATGGTGAAAAGCTAAGGGCGACCGCTGCTGATATTATTGACGAAAATAGTTTCAGCGAATTGCTGAGCATGCACAAGGTTTTGTTTTTTGGTGATGGGGCCGATAAATGCGAGCGTGTTTTAGGATCAAATCCTAATGCGCTGTTTATAAGTAGTTTTGAAAATTCGGCAACTTACCTTACCCAAAAGGCAGCCGAAAAGTTCCGCAATAATGATTTTGAAGATGTGGCGTATTTTGAGCCCTATTATCTGAAAGATTTTATTGCCGGCAAGAAAGTTTTATAGATGTAAGATGCGCCTGGTCTAAAATCTCATATCTATCTGACGTTATTTATTCGTTTTAAATATCCGGCCCCATAATCTGCCCAAAAAACCCTTTTCGCCCATCGGGATATAGCTTGCATTCATGGGATGCTCAATTACCGCCCCAAATTTCATCGAGAATCCTATGTACAGATCCATGCCCGAATACGAACCGTTATGGTTTATTTGCGTCTGGCTACCTAAAGCTGCCATTGCAAAGCTGGCGGTATTCAACAGTCTTTCGCTGCCTATGTAAAATTCACTATTAGGGTTTTTATACATAAACTGTAAGCCAATGTTAAATAGCTTCATATCATCATAACTGGCTGTAAGCGTGCCGGTATAATTATGATACTGCAGATGATTAACAAGGGCCCCCGTAAAACCAGTAAACCATACTTCCTTGGAACCCACAAGTGTTGGTGTGTATTTGAAGTTATTATCGTAATCTATCCAATAAGTTTTTGATGCGCTCAACTCGGCTTTGGCATTTATTTTTGTAGTGAACGATTTTTTAATTGGGGAGCTACTTAATATATTCATAGTATGATTATAAATACTATCCTCACGATGATCTGATGTAAGGCCTCCATAAGTTTCGGTATTATTAAAATCAGATATTGCGGACCGGCTGCTCCAGTGGATAAAGCCGAGGTCTTTAATATTAGCTTGTATGGTTATTTTATCCTCGGTGAGATATGATGCTCCTAATGATATGGCAGCTCCCGGGCTGCGAAACGTAGGTAAATAATCACGCGCAGAGGGAGCCCCTGGTATATAGCTTGAATAATAACGGCCACGCATAGTAATAATTGCTTGGCTGGTAAGCTGATTAAATTGAGCCCGCGAACCATCAATATCAAACTTTGAATACTTAATACCCAATAAGCCACTTATTTTGAAACCCAAAGCCAACTGTTTATTGATGCGTTCCCGGTACGAAAATCCTAACTGGTTGTAGGACTGCATCAAAAAATGATCGTTGAAAATATTATTGTATACGGCACCATTTACAAATTTTGAGCCGCCGTCAAGCAAGGCGATGGTTTCATCACTGACAGTCCCCCGGGATTCTAACTTTGTCTGGTACGAAAAACCCATCTCCACATCTCCGTTAAGACTGGTAAACGCTTTAAGCATTATGGCGTACGCATTTACATTAACGTTGAAATGGTTTGTTTTACTCTTACCCACGGTTAACCTGCCCAAACCATATGAAGGATAAGCAGAAAATAGCCTGCTTTTTATACCTTGCTGTATATTGCCGGTTACATAGGCGTTAGCATCAAAGTTKGGTATAAAAAAATTGAATGCATATTGCCTGCTTGAATCTGGTATGAATGACCTTACAGAGGGGTTTTCAAAAGAATCATAAAGTGTACCTGTGTTGTACTGTGAAAATTGCTGGGCAGAAACCGAGAAGGAAAAAAACGTAACGAAAAAAATAATTAAAATCTTATTCATATATAATATCTCACCTTGCCTTAGTCTTCTGTGATTTTTTAAAGATAAAATTCAAAATTGAATATCAATAAAAAAGAATTAATTAATCGTTATTTTAACGTATTTAAGTGTAAGGGGGTTGTGTAATGGACTAAATAATTACTTCTTTAACATTGCGGTATCAATATTGTTTAACTGCATACAGAAATTAGTATAAAAGTTATTGTCTGATGAGGTAAACTGGTAGGCTGCCCCATAAAAACTCCTCCAGCCGGGTTGGTTGTTTTCAAAGCTGTTGTAAAGCGATTCTTTAAGGTCGCGTTTTAATATAGGTTGGGCGTTTTTAAAATTGACAAAGTATGCTACGTTGCTTCTTTCGGCCTGTAGGTTATCAAACTGGTTATATTGCTCATTTTTGCTGATGAATTTACGGTTGATATAGGTATCGGTATAGCTTAGCAGCTCCGACGGAGTAGTTGCCAGTACCAGGTAGTTATCTATGATCATAAAGTAGGGTTTCCTGAAAATGCTGAAGGCATCGCCCAATAAAAAAAACGGCAGCTTTTCATAATTAAATTGCCMAACATTATCAGTGGTCATAGTACTGATGTTGGTCATTAACGGCAATAGTTTTGAACCATCTTTAACAGAAACTATAGCATACTTTTCCTGGTAGCGTGTAGTTACCACAGCAAACTCATTGCTTAGCAAATGTTCAAATTCGGTTTTTAAAAACATGCCTGTCTCTTGCCTTATTTTGCCAAATAGTTTATCCTTTTCGGCGCTCACGCCGGCCTTAATGTGCCATTGCGAAAGATCGGTAGCAAACTTTTGCGGATCAGAGACCGCGAAATTAATACTGTAAGCAGTAGTAGCCGGGAAAATATCTTTTAAACGATTGATAACCGGTTGCTGGTTGGCAAACAGGTTTAAATAACTAAAAGTATGGCTATTGAAGCTGGTAGTGCCATTAAACATCAGCGCATCGCTTTTATAGTTTAAACTAAGTGCAGCAACGGCCGGCAACAGCCGGAAACTTTTGAAAATGTCGGTGTTATTATTCCTGAAAAACTGATCGAATATGGGCGATAACTGCCTGTAATTAATGTACAAATTTGCCAGCGAATTGGAATTCTGCTGATCTGGGAGAGGCACAAATATGTTTTTGCCCTTATCGCTGCGGTATAATATACTTTGATCGATAAGGGCTTTTGAAAAACTGCCGATGAAAATATTATCCTCTTTTTTGATGATGTAAAAATGTTTGTTGATAGCTTTTATAAATATATCATACTCCAAACCTATTGCGTTATGATGTGAGGTTAAAGTTAAGCCACCTTTTGATTTTGTACTTATTTTGGCAAAGGCATCGGGTTCAAAACCTGTAGCTGCTGTGGTAGTTACCAGGAGGCCAACATCATCCGCATCGGTAGGGTGGATTGATATAAAAACATTTTGCCCCGAGAAGAACCCGTTAGCCAGCGGAGATGATAATAATAATTTGCGCAGTGTATCCAGGTCGTTTAGTTTTGATTTGCCTACAACAGCGCTTAATAGCTGATTGCCATTAAAAATATCGTAAAATCCCTTCTCGTTATTGAACTCAAATACCGCAACTGCGTTATCGGGGATGGTTTGCATCACCTGGGTGTTGCGTGCGCCCGGCGGACTTAGATTTTTAAAATAGATAACCGTAATGGATACAGCAGCAGCCAGTAAAATTATGGTGGTAACTATCAGTCGTTTCATCGCGGTTTGCTTTGCAAAGATAGAATTTTACCCTGCGGCATTAAAGTAATACTTTCAATTGGTTAACTTAGCTTTTTATATCTGCATGAACAAACAAATTATCATTACTGCTTCTGTTTTTGGTATGCTGGCGGTTGTAACCGGTGCATTTGGCGCACATGGTTTAAAAGCAGTTTTGCCGGCCTATCAGCTTGAAGTATGGCATACCGCTGTACAGTATAACTTTTATCATGTATTTGCTTTGTTGTTTCTTTCAACTTTTAAGGATGATGCAAAAACTAAGCTGATCAGAGCCTGTTATTACCTGTTTACCTTTGGGATCGTATTTTTCTCGGGATCACTGTACCTGTTAAGTTGTCGGAGTATTATTGGTTGGCACTGGCTTATTTATATGGGGCCAATAACCCCGATGGGCGGCGTGTTGTTTATTTTAGGCTGGCTGTTGTTGGCTGTTGCCGCTTTTCGGGTTTTGGACAAAAGATAAAAGACCATCAGACAAAGGACAAATACATTTTTTGGACAAAAGATAAAGGACTATCAGACGAGGGACAAATACAGTC
>NZ_JBFUKF010000292.1:0-6291 GCF_056400985.1 Mucilaginibacter sp. P4_G9
CCCAGGTGGTGGCTTCCGCATGCCCGTTTTGTATGACCATGCTTACAGATGGCGTAAAACTCAACGAAAAGGATCAGCAGATACAGGTGCTGGATATTGCCGAGATCACTGTTAGGGCGAATGGGCTATAATGTTAGGCATTAATTATATAATTACCGAAGCTGGCTGTTTACAGGTTAAACATTACTTTAGCCAATACCATGCGCCCAGGTATGGCGTACGAGCTTGACGTAAATACATTGGCAGATAAGTATAACGCGGTATAGTTTTTTACATTGAACAGGTTTTGACCGGTTAGCTCCACATCAAGTTTAGTTTTGTTGAATTTGTAACGGATAGATGCATCTGCAAAAAAATATTTGAGGTCATTAGCCTGCTGCTGGTGGGTATAATAGTGGTCGGCTGAAAAATTAAAGAACAGCGTACTAAGCGGGTTATAATTTACAGACGCCGTTTGTATCAGCCGCTGAAATTTTGAACTGGTACTTATAGCCGGCGACTTACTGGTGGTTTGACTATAGTTAGCTTTATAGCTCACTGTTATAACATTACTTACCTTGGTTTCGGCACCTGCGTTTAAGGTTTTAGATATTGTGTAAAAAGGTAATATCAAGCCATTTTGCACCTGGTTTAATTTAGCGGTTTGCCATAAAGCGCCCCCGCTGAAGGTGGTGTTTAAATCAAAAGCGTATTTACTCGCGTAACCACTTACCGTCCAGGCATCCATATTGTTATTATAAGGCAATACAATCCGTTGCTGTATGTTATTGGTTAAAATACTGGAGGCGATATTGTTAGAATAGATATGACTATAAGCGGCATTCAGGCTAAAAAAGAATAAGGTAATGGCCTTCCGATAATTAAAGCCCAACCCGGCGTTCTGGCTCTGCCGCTCGGTTAAAGCTGCGCTGTTGGCATACAAGGTACGGTAGTTAGTAAGTATATAGCCCCGGTACACATCCTGTATATTGCCAATGTTATTACGCAGGCTGTAATTCAGTGTAAAATAGTTTTCAATACCACTTTGGTATTTAACCGATAGATGCGGGTTAAAATACAAGCGGGTAAGGCTGTTATCCAGCTGATAATGCGGATCATTATAGTGCGTTCGCTGCAGGCTAAGTGGTAGGGTCACATTAATTTTAAGAATTTTGCCTGGTATATCATAGTCTGCTTCGGCATACAATTTATTGCGCGACCAGCTTAAACTGTTAAGGGAACTATCAGATACCAGGTTGCTTGTATTGTTCAGCTGTGTAACTGTTAGATCGGTGTTTAATTTTTGTGATTGCCCGCTGAAGCCTGCTTTAAAACTTTGCGTTAAATATTGCCCCGGTATTTTGTATGAAATATAATTATTTGTAAACCAGCCCGGGATATTAACCTTTTGAGTAAGCAGCGAATAATTGATGCCGTTGTTAAATATACCAGGATTCAAATTTGGCTCAATCACCCTGTTTTCCGGTTCGGATGTGCGGTTAATGTAACTGTAAACCTCCACAATTTTATTTGATTTAAAGGTTTGCATAAAATTAAGCTCGTTCGAAAAATCAAGCAGATTATCCTTAAAAGTCTGGTTTACGGGCACCCCATTGCTATTAAGGGCAGAGTACGCGGTGTTATGGCTGTAATCCGTAACCAGGTTATCATTCAAAAAATATTTGCTTTTATTAATATTAAGCGTAAACTGGCTGTGTATCAGATCGGGCCGGCGTTTATTGCGTTGCACTTCGGTATAACGTATAGTATCACCGGGCAGATATACCTCGCTAAAACGCTGGTAATCCTGGTGCTGGTTATCGCGCAGATAGGAGATATTGGCCCGCAGCTGCACATCTTTTTTAAGGTTGACCAGGTTATTCAGATTCACAATGCCCGACTGGTTAAACAAATACCTGTTACGCAGCAAATCAGGATCGCCCGCTGTACCTAATGAAAGTACGGTACCGGGTTTATCATTATCTATACGTTGCATGTAATCTGCCGCATTATGCGATACCAGGTCGCCTGCTACATCAAAGCCTGTATTGTTTCCTTTAACATAATTAATAGCCTTGTATTTATCCTTAAACATCATAGCGTTCAGGTCTTCATAATACTTTCCCGGCAGCCCCGCTCCTAAGGTTTCCTGGCCTATCAACTGTAGTTTAGCATCTTTTTTAATAGTGAGGTTTAAGGCAACATCCTCACTTACCTCCTTATCCTTCAGCATTTTTATAGGTTGATGATTTTCCATTACCTGCACCTGGTCAACCACCCCATTGGGGATGGTGCTGGTGGCAATATTGTATTTATCATCCAACAGGTTATCGCCGCCGATGTAGAGGTTTGATATAGCCTTACCATTATAGCTTATCTTGCCATCTTTGGCCACGTCTATCCCCGGCAGCTTTTTAATTACATCGCCAATTACTCTATCCTGCGGACTGCTAAAATCAGATACCTTGTAGCTCAGGGTGTCGCCGCTGGTGCGAATCCGGGGCCGGTTATCTTTAACGGTAACCGTTTTTAACTGGTGAACCGCGGTGGAGAGCTTAAAGTTATAAGGTGTTGTAAAAACTGTTATCGGTTGTATCTTCTTTTTAAAACCTATGCAGCTTACTTCAAGGGTAAGGCCATTCTTATCAGCATCAGCAGGCAGGGTTAAATTATAAGCCCCGTTTACGCCACTGGTTGTATAGGCAATTATAAAGTTATTACTACCTTTCAGATTGATGCTGGCATAACCCAGGGGTTTGCCCAGGCTATCTGTAATGGTGCCTTTTATATTTTGGCCAAGGCATAGCACAGCCACGAGCATACATAAAATGAATGCCCCGGCGCTTTTATGTAAAAAACTCATTTCTTTTCGGGTAGTTCTATTGGGTTGTTAATCACTGGGCCGTTTCCATTTACCACTATCCTCATCTGGTCACCCGGACCAGGGCCTGAACCATTTGCGCCTCCAGATCTCATATTCATACCAGAACCCGCCACAGCCGATTTAGYAAATGCATTAGGATCCTTACGCATCGCTTCCTCCAGGCGCTTAAATTCCTTTTCGGTGGTTTTAACAGCATCGGTTGGCAGTGCAATAATATTGGGGTCAGCGTCATCTTCCATCCCGATCATTCTAACCGTTAACCCACCTGTGGGCGCAGGTGCACCGGCTGCTGTTTTGGGAGAATTGCTCTCTTCTTCCATGCCATCAAACTTAAACACCACGTCTTTCCGGGCATCATAGGCTTCAACAATTAAGCCGGGCAATCCGTTTAATTTCCAGGGGCCGGTATGAAAAGGCAGATCAGGGCAAAACCAGGCTGTATAATCACGGCCTTTAAAATGCCCCATGGCTTTCTGGCAATGCAGTCCCGCAAAACTGGCCGTATCGTTGCTGATCTTCCAGCTGATAGCCGGCATTGGTTCCTCTATCAGGTAAGCTGTGATGAGCCTTTCTTTACGAACCAATTTATTCTGCAGCGGAAACTGGTAAAATTCATTCCGGGTTGATTCTCCCCTGCTGGTCACTTTTATATTTATAGGGCCGCCATTTCCTTTTTGCTCGGCAACCTGGTCGGCAACTTGTTTTTTCATCAGGGCCTCCTGTATTTTGCGGTCATAACTTTTGTAAGCACTTGAGGTTGCTCCCACAAACAATATCATGTTTTCGGTATAGGGTTTATCGCGGTTGGTGGTATCTCGCAGGTGCGAAAATTTATAATGAACAATCGCTTTGGCGGTATCAGGCTTTTGAGCCCTCACACTAAAAATAACGAGTGAAAAGGCAGTGAAAAGAAGAGTCGATTTTTTCATGATGATCAGGATAAGTTTTTATTAAACGGCTTAAATTATTTTTGACAATTCAAATATAACTAACAAAATAGTTTTACTACGAACTTTTCGTAGAATTAACACTTTTTAACAAATGCACATGACTTTGCCATTGGTTGTTTTACCCAGAAAGTGGAATAAAAGACTTTCTGGCAGGTTTATTTTCATATGGATTTGATGTTATTGATTTACACTATTACCTTGCAGCCGTAATACAACTATAAAAACCCCAAAATGAAGCAAGGACTTTTAATTGATATGGACGGTGTGATCTACAGCGGAGAAGAGCTGATTGCAGGAGCCGATAAATTCATTAAACAACTAATAACCAATAATATACCTTTTGCATTTATGACCAACAACAGCCAGCGCACAAGCCTGGAGGTGGTACGTAAATTAAAAAGGATGGGCATAACTGTAGAAACCAAACATGTATACACCAGTGCAATGGCTACCGGCAAATTTTTGGGTGACCAAAGCCCCAACGGTACAGCTTATGTGCTGGGCGAAGGCGGGTTACTAACCAGCCTGCATGAAAACGGCATCACGCTGGTCGACTCGGACCCTGAATTTGTAGTTTTGGGTGAAGGCCGGAATTTCACACTCGAGATGGTACAACGAGCGGTTGATATGATTCTTGCTGGCGCAAAATTCATCACAACCAACAGGGACCCATCACCAAAAAAACCGGGATGGAATAATTTGGGTATAGCAGCTACAACAGCGATGATTGAAGAAGCAACAGGCCGAAAAGCATTTGTTACCGGCAAACCAAGCCCAGTGATGATGCGGTCGGCCCGGAAGTTCCTTGGCCTGGAAACCGCAGAAACAACCGTAATTGGCGACACCATGGAAACAGATATCCAGGGTGGTGTTCAAATGGGCTACAAAACTATCCTGGTATTGTCTGGGATATCAAATAAAGAGACGTTAGGCAATTATGCTTTCAAACCAGATATGATTGCAAGCTCGGTAGATAAGATAGTTTTTCCTTTAAAATGGTGGTAAATTTCAAGTAATCGAATAGTTATCCTGTAAAAATCACCCCTTCTTCTATTATCGTTTTACCTGTGTGTGTGATAATTTCGTTACTTTTACTGAGCGCCCGGAGGCAATGCATTACAAGAAATTGTTTTTAATTAGCTGTCAACTTTGAATACACATGAGCTTGTTCACTTAATCCGATTTAACAATGATGAGTCGGCATTTAACGAGCTTTACAAAGCACAGGTGATTAAACTTTGCCAATTTGCAAACTCTTTCCTGGGTGATAATGAAGCCAGCGAAGAGATAGTGAATGATGTGTTTGTAAAGATTTGGCTTAACCGCAACACCCTGGATAAGATCAGGAATCCACAGGTATATTTGTATGTGGTTGTAAAAAACGCATGCCTGAATCATATCCGGAGCAATTCATCCAGGATGACCCGTGAATTGAGTATTGCCGAATCTTTTTATTTTCACCTCAATGCAGATCCTGCACAATTACTTATCAGCAAGGAGCTTCATACCGAGATTATCAACGCTGTTAACAGCCTTCCCCCCCGCTGCAAACTCATCTTTAAAATGGTAAAAGAAGACGGGCTTACCTGCAACGAAGTGGCGTCGATACTCGAATTGTCTAATAAAACAGTATTTGCCCAGTTATCCATCGCGATAAAAAAACTCGAAAGCATCATCAGGTAAGCTTCCTCCAAATTTACCGTGTATAATTTAATGCGAAACAGATTTTAATTTTATTTTAAAATCTTTTAGGAAAATCTTAATTGTTTGGTGTCTTTATAATCAGATTAGCTATAAGTATGGGAAAATCAAGGTTTATTGAGCTGATGGCCAAAAGCATGGATGGGTCGGCCAGTAAAAATGAATTAAATGAACTCGAACTGTTTTTAAAACAGTATCCAGGATACAAAAAGATACAGCACGTAACAGATGCCTTAACGGGTACACTTAAACAGGAGAATACTATTTTACAGGAAAAAGATGTAAACAGCAGGCTTGATGCGCTATGGGTGAAGATCAAAAGCTTGGAAGGATCAGAAACTGAAGGTTTAAATGACAATATAAAACCGTTTAATTACCGGAGATGGATAAGTGCAGCGGCGGCAATAGTTGCGCTTGCTGTATTAAGCTTTTTATTTTATAATAATCAGCATCCAAATCAGCAGATTATTGCGGCATCTATAAAAAGAATTGATGTGCCTTTTGGTGAAATGATGCAGGTTACTTTATCAGATGGTACCAAAGTTAAACTTAATGCAGGGAGCCATTTTACATATCCATCTGTTTTTTCGGATGCGCAACGGGAAGTTAATTTAGAAGGGGAAGGTTTTTTTGAAGTAACTAAAAATCCAAAGAAACCATTTTTGGTACACACCACCGGGTTTACGGTGAAGGTTTTAGGTACCGTGTTTAATGTAAGGGCTTACCGCGACGATAAATCGACCGAGACAACTTTATTGAAAGGTAAAGTACAGGTAG
>NZ_JBFUKF010000293.1:0-6233 GCF_056400985.1 Mucilaginibacter sp. P4_G9
GTGGGAAAGCCCGCTGGTAACAGGTACAGTACCGGCAATAGGTACATTTGATGCCCAGGTTACTTACCGTGTACCAAAATACTATGCCACCTTTAAGGCAGGCGCAACCGATATATTCAACAAACGCTACTACCAATACGCGGGTGGCCCTACTATAGGCGGCCTGTACTATGTATCTGTTACGTTGGATGGTTTGTTGGCCGGCAAATAAACAACAGCTTTTTAATACGTTTTATATAGTTTTTTTGAAGCGGATGGGGGAACTCATCCGCTTTTTGCTTGATATAAAAATGAATTATTACAGTTGCAAAATTCATGGAACCAAGCAATAACTTCTCTTAAAAGTTCAAAAATACCGCCGCAACAATTGATCTATTAACCAACTTTATAAATACGGAAAGACTATACTGTGACTTCTTTAATTTCAATATGTTTGTGTCAAGGGATCAGTAGATCCTGATGGACACATCAGGTGCCGGGGGCATCAAAACATTTATACACGACGAAATAAGCTTATAAAATGGCAGCAGTCAAATCATTTTTACTTTTTATGCTGGCCGGGCTGTTTGAGATCGGCGGCGGCTATTTAGTCTGGCAATGGCTTAAGAACGACAAACCAATTTGGTGGGGTATGGTAGGTGGTATCATATTAGTTTTATATGGCGTAGTGGCAACCTGGCAAACGGCTGATTTTGGGCGCGTATATGCTGCCTATGGCGGCATCTTTATCATTATGGCCTTGATATGGGCCTGGAAAGTCGATAACTTTCAACCAGACAAATGGGATGTAATCGGCGCAGGGGTTGCGGTTATTGGCGCGTGCATCATTATCTACATGCCAAGAAAGTAATATAGTTGACGCCTTTTAGCACAGGTTTTGTGCAGAAGCCTTTGAGCGATAGCTGACCTGTGCTTCACGAAATATTTGTCCCCTCCGGGTCTCCTTGAAAAGGGACCCGGAGGGGGTTTACAGGGTGTTGAATTTGGATATTCGATCTGCATAGCTCCTCAGGGTCCTCTGCGAGAGACCCTGAGGGGACAAAAGAGGCTAACGCGCAAATCAAAAATAAGCAAATCAATTTGCGTCTCTGCGTCTTTGGATGAAAAATCCCATAACTTAATAGCATTGGATGGATCCTGAGGGGGCAAAGAATTTTGAGGGCCATTTGATCACACTGAATGATTAAAGATATTGTTATTGCTTTTTTGTTTCGTAATTTGGTTTCCCAAAGCCTTATCAGGGTGAGGTGGTGGCATTTAGCATAAAATTTGATAAAAAGATAAAGGAATCTATATGAAATTTAAAAAAACACCAGTTCAAACTTGTCTCGATAAGTTTCTTTTAATAACGGTAACTGCCCTCTGTATGTTAACTGTATTGGCGCAAGCACAGGTTGCGTCAAAGAAAAAGCGTGTGGGCGGGCAGCCCAACATTGTTTTTATTATGAGCGATGACCATTCGTATCAAACCATAAGTGCTTATGGTGGGCCGGTTTCTAAACTTGCACCTACGCCTAATATTGATAAAATTGCGAGCGGGGGCATCATTTACCGTAAGGCTTTTGTTGAAAATTCTCTTTGTACGCCAAGCAGGGCATGCCTCATGACCGGTCTTTATAGTCACCAAAATGGCCAGCGCCAGCTTGCCGAGGGAATAGATAGCGCAAAGGTATTTTTTAGCGAGTTGTTACAGCATGCGGGTTATCAAACGGCGATTGTCGGAAAATGGCATATGTCGATAGATCCAAAGGGATTTGACTATTACCATATCCTGGATGACCAGGGTAAATACTATAACCCAACGTTTAAAGGGCCCGAAACCGGGAACAAATTTATCCAGGAACAAGGCTATGCCACCGATCTGATTACTGAACATGCCCTTGATTTTTTGAAAAAACGTGATAAAAATAAACCTTTTTGCCTATTGGTACACCACAAAGCACCTCACCGCAACTGGATGCCCGATGGAAAATATCTTGATTTGTACAACGATGTAAATTTCCCTGTACCCGAAACATTCTTTGATGATTATAAGTCGAGGTGCGAAGCTGCCAAAACTCAAAAAATGTCAATCAGTAATGATATGGAACTGGTTCAGGATTTGAAGTTAGAAGAGCTGAAAAATGATTTGGTAACTCCTTATGATAAGCTTTCCTATACATTTTTGATGAGCGAGCTTGGTAGGCTAACACCTGAGCAAAGGGCTGTGTGGGATAAGCATTACAAGCTAAGGAACCAGCAATTTATTAATGCGAAGCTGACAGGAAAGGAACTTGCACTTTGGAAGTACCAACAGTTTTTAAAGGATTACCTGCGGTGTATCAAATCGGTAGATGATGGGGTGGGCGAAATTCTGAAATATTTGAAGGATAATGGCCTGGAGGATAATACCATGGTTGTTTATACCTCAGACCAGGGGTTTTATATGGGCGAGCATAACTGGTTTGATAAGCGGTTTATGTACGAAGAATCTTTCCGGACACCCTTATTAATAAGGTATCCAAAAGCGATTAAGCCCGGAATCCAAAGCGATGCCCTGGTACAAAACATTGATTATGCACCAACGTTTTTGTCGCTTGCTGGACTTAAAAAGCCACAGGAGATGAGCGGAAATTCCCTTGAAGCAACATTTAAGGGAGCCAAACCAAAGGGCTGGCGTAATGATCTGTATTATCATTACTATGATTATCCTGCATTTCATATGGTACGCAAACATGATGGTGTACGTACCGAACGATATAAATTAATTCATTTCTACGGCAAGGGTGGTATGAGGGGAGCAACCACAAGGTACCAGACAACTCCCGGCTTCAAGGAATATAATGTTCTTAAACTAATCAACAATGCGGGCTATGTAACCAACGATGATGATATTGATTGTAACGAACTTTACGATTTAAAGACCGATCCGCAGGAGCTTCATAATCTTTTTGGCAAACCGGGCTATGAAAAACTTACCGACAATCTTCAAAAGCGGCTTGATAGCTACCGAAAAAAATTGAAGGTGCCAACTGATGAATTTTAATACAATAGCCTCTTTAGCGTAAGTACTGGGAACCTCTTAGCCGTCATTGCGAGGAACGAAGCAATCCCCGATTTACAGAGTAGCTGTGCAAATCCGATCTGTATTTTTGGGATTGCTTCGTCGTACCCCCTTATAATGACTTGTTCGCAAGTGGTTGATTATCAATGCATCTAAAGACACTTCTCGTTGTGAGAGAATGATTATTAAAAAAGGGCTGTCATGCTGAGCCTGTCGAAGCATAGTGGGTGAAGGCCTCTGCGCGCGACCCTTCGACAGGCTCAGGGTGACAGGCCAACTACTTGCATAAGTAAACATGTCATCCCCATTTTTTCCAGGATTATCCTGTTACCCCTTCGCAATGACGATCACGAGGTGATTGTGGTATCCATACATGTCATTACTGTTTTTTCCAGCCCGGCTGGTCGGTATCCGTATGACGTGGGTGAGGCAATATGGTAACACAAAAAATCCAGAATTTTGAAGTGGCTCTGTACAGTTTGGGATTGCTTCGTACCTCGCAATGACGCGGTTGGAAACTGATAATCAGTAGTTTATTTGCTTGTCAATCCCTTAAGTCTTGTTATTACTTTGCGGTCACCTCGTGCAATCCGCATTCTTTTTTGGATTGATCTTCCCACCACCAGCGGCCGGCGCGGAAGTCTTCGCCTTCGGCTACGGCGCGTGTACAAGGCATGCAGCCAATGCTCGGGAAGCCTTTATCATGCAGGGAATTGTAAGGAATATTGTATTGTTTGATATAGGCTTTTACATCATCAAGGGTCCAATGAAAAATGGGGTGGTATTTTGCCAATTGGTTTTGTTCATCCCATTCCACATCGTGCATATCATGCCGGTTAACAGATTGATCGGCACGGATACCGGTGATCCAAAGCTTGTTGCCTTTTAAGGCGCGTTTAAGAGGTTCTATTTTACGGATGCCGCAGCATTCTTTCCTATTCTCTACCGATTCATAAAAGCTGTTGGGGCCCTTGGCATTTACCATCTGCTCCAGCAACTCATGGTTAGGGTAATAGGCATGGATAGGTTGTTTATACCTGTCCATAGTGGCGCTCCAAACCGAATAGGTTTCGCGGAAAAGCCTGCCGGTTTCTAAAGTGAAAACCTTGATGGGGAGTTTATTGGCAAAGATCATGTGACTGATCACCTGGTCTTCCCATCCAAAACTGGTTGAAAAAACTATTTCACCGGGATACAGGTCGGCCAGTTTGGCAAGAGCCTCAACGGGTCCGACGCCTGTGGTAATATCTGTTAATTGTTCAACTACCTGGTTCATATTATATAACCTTTAAAACAAAGGAAACAATTGATTTAATGCTCACCAATATTACAATGATACCTACTGATACCATGATAGTTTTGGTGGAGATTTTGTTAGAGATTTTTGCCGCTATAGGCGATGCTAAAGCGCTGCCCAGTATTAAACCGGCTACAGCCTGCCAATGATCGCTGCTTACCATGGCGATGAAGGTGATAGACCCCATCAAAGCGACGAAAAAGCGAGATAATTTTACAGTACCTAACGAAAATATAGGGCTGCGGCCACCTGCAATAAGGGTAGATAATACGATAGAACCCCAGCCGCCGCCGCCAACAGCATCAATAAAACCACCGCCTAAACCTAATAACGAAATGCGTTTTACCTTATCTGCCGATTTTTTTTGCTTTACCTTAAATGCTTTTGATAATATTACAGCGCCCAAAGTCAATGTATATAAGGATACTACGGGCTTGGTATACATACTGTAATGCTCCAGTGACGATAGCAGGTAAGCGCCCGTAACAGCACCGATAATGCCCGGTATTACAAGTAATTTAAACAGTTTCCAATTGATATTGCCCATGCGGTAATGCATCCAGCCCGCTATACCGCAGCTCAGGATCTCGGACAGGTGAACACCCATACTTGCCGAAGCAGGAGGGATACCCATTGAAAGGGAAAAGGTGGTAGACGTAACACCATATGACATGCCGATGGCGCCATCTATCATTGCGAATAAAAACCCGGCCCCTAAAAAATAATAGAACTGTGGGTTAACCCCCTCTAAAAATGTTTTAAACGCGGGCTCCCTGAAATACAGGGCGGTTATAACTATAGCTATAGAAAGAATAATGGTTGACCATATCAGCCAGATAAAATTCTTGATCACTATCGACTTAGGCTGAACCAGTACCGATGTTACGCTGTTCAGTTTTTTAACCTTGGCAGCAAAATCTCCGCTGAGGGTTTCCCTTAAAGCACTCATTTGCTGTAGGGTGGTATCCAATTCATCGGGCAGGCTTTCATTTAAAACCTCTTTTAAGCGTTTGGCTACCGTTGGCGATTTGCCATTGGTAGATATAGCCAGCTTCAAATCGCCTTTTTGAACTATTGATCCTAAATAGAAATCGCAAAGTTCGGGCTTGTCGGCTACATTGATGAGCAGCTTGCGGTCATGTGCAGCCTGGCGAACAYAGTTATTAAGCTCGCTGTCATTAGTAGCGGCAATAACTACTTCGGCGGTATTCAGGTCATCATCAGTAAATGATTTCTGGATAATGTTTAAACCTTCGTTTTCTGCGGCAAGGCTGTGTATCTCTGGCAAAAATGTCTTTGATATTATGGTTACCTTAGCATAATTGCTATTATTTAAAATAGCAGTCAGTTTTTCCAGGCCCACATTACCGCCGCCTACTAATACCGTATGCAGGTTATTCAACTTCAAAAAAACCGGGAACAACTGGTTGCCGCCGATTTCTTCGTGCTCAATTTTTGTTAAACTCTTATCTTTCGGCAACAATGTCATAAACCTCTTTGATCAACTGAAACTTTGGATGCAGCGAAACTACTTCGCCCAAAACTATGATAGCCGGCGAACCGATCTTATGCTCTTTTACTACCTCAACAATACTCTCCACGGTGGCTATGGCAACCTTTTCATCTACCGTTGTTCCACTTTGGATAACCGCTACGGGCATCTTGCCCTTACCTTCGCCTTTAAATATTTCGGTAATCGCAGCTAATTTATTAATCCCCATCAATACAACTACGGTAGCCCTGCTGCGGGCTGCATCATACAGATCGGGTGATATTTCACCGCTTGAAATGGTGCCGGTAACTACCCAGAAACTTTCGCTTAAACCGCGGTGGGTCACCGGGATGTTTTGCAGCTCGGCAACAGCTATCGAACTTGAGATACCAGGGATAACC
>NZ_JBFUKF010000294.1:0-6230 GCF_056400985.1 Mucilaginibacter sp. P4_G9
GACATAGATTACATTAAAAAACAATACTGGTAATCAGTAATTTATAAACAYGTCATTATAAGGCACGAAGATAACCGACCGCAGGGAGCTCATTAATACCTRTAAAAATAAAAACACAACATTAATAATCCCAAACTATGCAGATCGGATTTGCAAAGCTACTCTGTAAGGTGGGGATTGCTTCGTACCTTATAATGACGCGTGGATAAAAACCAGGCTAAACTTGATGAAAAAAAAAGCCTTATGCGTTTTTCTTATGGCATAAAAGATTAGGCTCCTATCTTATCGGCTTCGGAAACACCGGCAAACTCTCATGCCCATCAGCATCTACAGATTGCACGGCAAAAAAGTAATTATCTTTTGAGTACGCCAGCGTAGCCGTGGTATCGGTTACATAAAACTTACGTTCCCAAAAGGCGCTGGTGGTTTCGCGCATCAGCACGTAGTAGCCAGCCGGTTTTTTGCCGGTAGCAGGCGCTTCCCAGGTGAGTTTTGTTTTGTTGGTGAGGTCGCTGGTTATGATGCCTGCATTTTGTGGCCGGCCCGGTGCCAAGGCAAGGTTTGCTAATATCGACAGGTTCATGCGGGCTACTTTTTGTACGTAGTTAAAATCAACAAAATCGGGCAGGTCGCCGTATTCTACACCGTTTTCTGTGCGGATGTTCTGGTGCTGGCGGTTAAAGTCTTCATTCATTTCGGTAAACCTTACAGCTGTAAACCCCTGCTCCAAAAATGGCAGGTGGTCGCCGCCACGTAGGTAACGGTCGCGCCGATAAATGAGTTTTACATCCAGCTGGTCAACATACCTTTCCCCGGTTTCTTTGGCATAGCGGGCCAGTTCGCGCGAGGGGCTGTCGTTTTCTCCGCCTAATGATTTCAGGGCCGCAACCTGTTTATCTGTAGCATTGGTGGGGATGCCATCGCTGAAAACGCGAACACTGCGGTTATCCTTCAGGTCGGTTTCCATGCCGTGGGTATTGCCTACAATATCATTGTTCAGCATGGCATCCACATTCCAGTTTTCGGCTTTGGCGCGTTTGGCTACATTGGTTGAGCCATAAAGCCCCTGCTCCTCGCCTACCACGGTCATAAAAATTATGGTGGCCGGGAATGATTTTTTTGCCATCACCCTTGCCAGCTCCATAGACAGCGCCGTGCCCGATGCATCATCATTCGCCCCAGGTTCAACGCCGTTGGCATCCATTACATCATTAATCCGCGAATCATAATGACCCGATACCAGGTACACCCGGGTATCAGTGGGGTCGGTACCCTTTAGTATCGCCAGTACGTTTTTAAGCTTTACAGGTTTATCAATGCGGGTTCCTTTTGGCTGGGTGAACGTATCAAACTGAACTGTCATACGGCCGTTTGATTCCAGCGCGTATTTTTCCATTTCAGCTTTGATCCAGTTGCGTGCCGCACCGCTGCCGGTGGTTTTGCCGGAGGTATCGCTCAGGGTATGGCGGCTTTTGAATGTTACCAGTTTGCGGATGGTAGCCTCGATATTTTTGGAGGATACCTCATCAACCATTTGCTTTATTTTTTCATCCTGTTTGATGATGGTTTGGGCGGAGGTGGTTGTAGTAATGAGGAGGAGGAGGATGGTTTTGATGTATTTCATAGTGAGTGTGATATGTTCCTGTAGAGACGCATAATTGCGTCTCCCGCGTTCAATCCCTATTTTTTTTGTATTCCGCGGGTGTTTGCCAAAATAACGCTAATCTTCTTACTTAGTATTTCTATAAAGATTTAGCATTCTCCTGCATAGTTTGACTGTCCTGCGGGAGACGCAATTATGCGTCTCTACAAAAAATAAAAATTATTGCTCCTTAAAAATAGGAATTACGCTCTACAGATAAAAATTCTCAAATCCTTTGTTATCTGACAACCAGTTTTTTGGATTATCATGAATGTATTGGCGAATGTTACCATATTCCTTATCATCTCTGATAACCCTATCATAATATCTGGGTTGCCATGTAAATTCTATTTCATTATCATTAGCAAATGTTTTGATGGATGATTTATATCCTCGTAAAACAGCGCCTAAATTTTCCTTTTGTGTACCGAATTTATTAACCTCCCATGAGGTTTTATCGGGCTTGTCAATAAACAGGATGGCATGCATATGATCTGGCATTATGCTGAAATCGCCGAGTTTAACAAATGGAGAAAATTCAGGTATTCTTAACCAATTCTCATAAGCAATCTTACCCATATCAGAATATTCAACAAATGCATCGTTGGGGTTCTCAGGTTGGATAACTTCGCCAAAATAATGAACACGATGTTTGGTACAAATGGTCACAAAATATAAGCCATGGGAACCGTAATCCCATCCGGTAAGACGAGGCGTTGATATGCGATATTTCCTTTGGTACTTATCTTCCATTTGTTCTACATTGTAACCAACGTTTTATCTGGATTTGAATGTCCTGCGGGAGACGCAATTATGCGTCTCTACGAAAAAAAATCATTCCTCTTCTTCCTCGCTCGCTGCTGTCAGCATCTCATCGGCCTGTTTAAAATTGCTTTTTACAAAATGGCACCAGTCGCATTCTTTTTTGCCGCAGCCGGTATTAAAATCATGGGCCATAATTTTTTGGTAGGTTTCGGTGATCTGGCTGGTTACCAATTCTATATCCTGCGGGGTTATCACATATTTTTCCCGGTGATATTCGCCTTCACTTACAGGCTCAACAAAATCAAAAATGGTGTCTATTACTTCCCAATCGTTGGTGCGGTCATGATCTACCAGGATTTTATAAAATACGCCCTGCCGCCAGTAATCGCCGCCAAGGGGGGCATCAAATGTTGGGCGCAGCAGTTTGTCTTTAGCGTTTTTAAGCTTACCGGTTTTATAATCCACAACTGTTACATTTTTACCATCAAACTCCATCTTGTCAAGGTTACCTTTTATGGGCACGCCATTTATTTCGATGTTTTTGATAGACTTTTCGGTTACGGCTATCTTATTCCAGGTGTTTACGTTTTGCTCGTAGTATGGCGGCAATATTTTTTCGCCGTAGGCTAAGCGTAATTTGTATTCGTCCCTGGTAAACGAATCCCGGTTACGGGCCATGTACCATTTAAACTCCTTCATAAATTGCTCTGTAGATAAGAACTCATTATCGTTCTCTTTCAGCAACCTGTAAGTTTTGTTGAGGGCCCAATGCACGGCCTGCCCAAACGTGGCCGACGGACTTTTGCCCGATGGCACCCTGATTAAACACTGAAAATAAAAGCGTAGCGGGCAATCCAGGTAGTTGTTTAAATGCGTTACCGATAGGGTATAACTTTGCAGCAACTGGTTAATATAATTCCTATCCAGCAGTTCAACTTTGGGTTTCTCCACTTCACTGAACTGGGTTGCTAAAAAATCGACCATTACATCCGGTGTAACTTTAGGAAACTGTACTTCCAGGTGTGTGCTCGCCAATATCTCGCCCACAAACCTGCTGGCTTCCTGCGCTTTCCCTTTTTTATCCTGCCCGGCGTACGAGATCATGAGGCATTGCTTGGCACGGGTAACAGCCACATAAAACAAGCGGCGTGCCTCCTCAACCTGAACAATATCATCAGATGCTGTACTGGTAAGTGTATCCGGGAGGCTAAAACCGCTATTGCGGCCTTTGCTATCCCAGGTGCGCTTATCGCAACCAATAAAAAACACATGCTCAAACTCCAGGCCCTTTGAGCCATGGGCGGTTAAAAAGTTAACGCCATTATCGCTGAAAATCACTTTATTCAAATCCAGCCGGATGCCATTTTTTTTCATCAGGTCGATAGTAGCAATCAGGTCGGATAGTTTGATATCGGGATTTTTGCGGCTTTCGTCTTTTAAAAAATCGAAGAAGCTGGTAAGCATCTGCATATATCCACCCTTATCGGGCTGTTGCATGATGTACCGCAGGATGCCCATTTTGGCTATCACATCCTGGAAAAAAGCCTGTAGTGTTTTACTTAATGCCGATTTTAGCAACTCATCAATATTGTATAGGAGGTACTTCATTTCGGTATACTTATCAGGCGCAAAAAGGTCTGGCTGGGCCGGTGGCCGCAACTCGCTGATGTAGCGGCGGATGGATGTTTTTGGCTTATCCCTGCTATTGGCCGAGAAATTTTCCTGCGATACCGCGATGCTTGCTTTGGCAATTTCGATAGGCGCTATGTTGAAAAAATCATAATGCAAAATCTCGAACAGCAACTCATCACCGCTATAAGGCGAATCGAGCTCCATCATGAGGTAGCGCATAATGTTGATGATCTTTTCGCCAAAAGGCTGGGTCAGGATATCTATTTTGCGCCTGGTATTAACCGCTATCTTTTTTACCTCCAGGTACTGGATCATTTCCTCAACCTGGCTGTGGTTACGGTAAATTACCGCGATCTCGCCCGGGGGAGTACCATTATCTATTAAATGCTTTATCTGCGCTGATACATCAACCAGCTCCTGGTCGGGATTTTCGTATTCGCGGATCACAGGCTCCGCTGTCATTTCAACAAAACGGGG
Source organism: Mucilaginibacter sp. P4_G9 (assembly GCF_056400985.1). Taxonomy (NCBI): domain Bacteria; kingdom Pseudomonadati; phylum Bacteroidota; class Sphingobacteriia; order Sphingobacteriales; family Sphingobacteriaceae; genus Mucilaginibacter; species Mucilaginibacter sp. P4_G9. The sequence goes on from NZ_JBFUKF010000294.1 coordinate 4,517, forward strand.
ATGCGAGGCCCGCAGGTCTTTATCCAGTTGCAACTGTGTAGTTAAGCGCTCAAAATTATTATTGATAAGGGCTTTTGAAATATCAAGAATATGCTGGTTGGACCGATAATTGTGCTTAAGCACCACCGTGTGCAGGGTAGTTACATAGTCGTTAGCAAAATCAAGGATGTTTTTCATGTTGGCACCCTGGAATTTGAAGATGGATTGATCATCATCGCCCACCACAAACACGTTGGGCACATCCCAGTAGTTCAGCAAAAAGCGCAGCAACTCATTTTGTGATCCGCTGGTATCCTGAAACTCATCTACCAAAATATATTGGTAACGCTCCTGGTATTTGCGCAGGATTTCTTCATTGTTACGGAAAGCCCTCAGCACCCAAATGATCATGTCATCATAATCATAGCGGCCGCGGGTCTTCATTTTGGCATCATAGTTCTGGTACTCGCGCACGGCGGCTACCAGCTTTTTCATCAAGTCATGCGCGGCGTCGATATCTTTTTGTTTGGGGTCGCCTACCTTGACACCTGTTTTGGAATTGGCCCGCTTGTATACAAATTCCTCGCGGTTGGGGATATCATCCAGGTATTCGTGTACCGCAGCCTCAATCATTGCCGCATCCCAGTTCTCCCGTTTCATGGTACTGAAAAGGTCTTTCAGGCGTTTGGTATCGTAATACACATCGCCGGTAAAACGCTTCAGCAGGTGGTCGTTGTCAAACTCGTCTACCAGTTCGCGAAACAGCATGGCCGATTCCAGGTCGGACAGCGACTCCAAATTCAGCTTTCCAAAATACTCCAGGTTCTCCTGGATGATCTCGTTGCAAAAAGCATGGAAAGTGTATATGTTGATGCGGTAAGCATCCGGACCAATAAATTCAAACAAACGCTTGCGCATAGCCACCGCGCCGGCATCGGTATAGGTTAAGCACAGGATCTCGCTTGGCAATGCATCAGTATCAGTTAAAATCTTCCCTATCCGTGCCGCCAGGATCTGCGTTTTACCTGTACCCGGTCCGGCAACTACCAGTACCGGTCCATCCATTTTATTTACTGCAGCCAGCTGTTCGGGGTTTAACCCCGCTAAAGCCGCCTGGAATTTATCGTTGTATTTATTGAAGTTGGATTGCATAAGCCCCCTCTAAATCTCCCCCTTCAGGGGGAGATTTTTGATTTTGTTGTTAAAAAATCGTTCCCGATGATTGATGATAGAAGGATTTTTGAAGTATTCCATTGATCTCTCCCAATATCAAAATTAGAATATATAAATGAAAAACGGCATGCACGGCAACTATTAAACCATCAATAAGAAACATTTTTTTAAATGAACAATTTATTCTGATAAAAAGTTATTTCAACTTTATTCAATAAATTAGTCAAGATAAAACCGCGGTTAAAAACCGAATAGTATGGGAAAACGACGAAAAGAAAAACAATATCTGAGTATTGAGATGTGCAATGAATTAGACCAAAGATTTAACGATCATAGAAATGGCATTGGACAATCATTTACGTGGGATGAGACTTTGGCTATGGTAAAGCGATCCCAAAAAACGAAGGTATGATGAGAGACTTAGTTTTAAAATTTTCGTAAGTCTGGGATTCTACAACTTATCATAGGTGAGTACCAGGCAATATCTAAGGTACAGAGTCGCCATCAAGGCGTTATTGCATGACCAATCTGCCTACGTGGCGATTGCTTGGCACCTTATAAT
>NZ_JBFUKF010000295.1:0-6223 GCF_056400985.1 Mucilaginibacter sp. P4_G9
TTAACATAAATTATTGCGAAATAGTTGACGAGTTGTGCAACAGCCACTCCAGCCTTGTGGCCGCATGCAAGATATTGAATATGCAAGCAAATCCCGGATGTAAGCTTCATCCGGGATTTGTATTTTTAACGGATGAGCCGCAATTATAAATTCAGAAATCTGGAAGGATTATATTTTGTTAGTTTTGCCACTGTTTTTGGGGTAGATGTGTTTGTAAGGATGTAATATTTTGATTGTCCTAACACAGTGTTGTCCTAAAGACATGGCGCATACTTAGCATGCGGGTCACAAGGGTTGACCCTCGCGGTAGCTGAGTGGGTAAATACTAACAAAGGTCGAGGTATATTATGCATCATTAATTGCGTAATCAAGTAATGGCCTCGCTATCTCTTCTGATGTCGGAGTGTACTTTAAACTTGCAACCCAGTCATCTATAAATTCTTTTGCTAAAAAAACTTCAATCAAGTAGTGGTACTGTTTACCATCAAATATCTTAATTCCTTGGTCGCCGGGTTCAGCGGATGACAATATAAGAGTCTAAGGTTTCTTTATCTTCTTGAAAAAGAGCAAGTTCTTGATTAACCTCATCTATTTTTTTTACTATATCAACTAACTTCATAAAATCTACTTTTTGATTTTAAATTTATATTATCCACCGCTCTCCGAAGTCTCCCCACTGTTCGAATGTCTCTGACTCAAACGATTATGCCCGTAGTTTACAAACTACCCGTATATATAGCTAAAGCAACGCCACAAGTAGTCTGGAGACTACCCTTACATATTAGTTCGAAGTCGGAGGCTTCAAACAGCGCAGGAGGAACACCTATCCGCATTATTTAACAAGGCTCATCATATATGGGCCGTACCTACGGTACTCAATCATCTGCTGTTTTTTATTACCACGGGTTAAAACCCGTGGCTACCATACCAACCGAACCTATGGTTCTGTCTTATTTTGCATTTAATATCAAGAGGGCATAGTGCTGCCGCGATATAAGCCAGGCTATGGCTTTGCTAACTGACAAATAAATCTGACAACTGCAGCTAAAGAGTCATCGGCTCGACGCATGTTGTAGCGCCTGATTTCAACCCGGCGATTAAAATTAACAACAGCATTGAGTACTGTAGGCACGGTCCATTTTAGTAACCGATACATGTAATTATGTTGAAAATAAAAGAGAGGGTACTTAACTTATATTGTTTATTTGAAGTTGGCAAATTAATTTAAATTATTGTTGCATAACTTAAAAGAGAGCGTTAAATTTATGTCAATCGCTGTTAAAAAATATATGAATAAAACAGTGAGTAGCGCTAAAAAGCATTCATCAGCTCACTGATAAATAAATATTTGCGGAAAGGGGGACTCGTTTTGCCATGTGGATAAAGGCTGGTACAGACGCTTTACCCGGCGGATAAATGGATTACATTTCTTATTTTTATTAAGGCTAAACCAATGATGGATATTAAAGCACCGCGTCTCCTTATTTTTACCTTCATGATACTTTATAGCTGTTCATCGCCCCAAAGCAATAATATAACCGCTGATAAAGTTGCGCTGCAAAAAACCAAAATGGCCATGGGCGCCGCTTTTGCCCGCGGCGATGTGGCAGCAATAGTAGCGCTGCACCATCCGGATGTTGTTAAGTACTTTGGCGGCAACAATGTAGTTACCGGCCGGGCAGCATTGGCTAAACAATTAACGGCAATGTTTCATGCATCCAAAATGGAGCTTATTAAAAACCAAATTGAAAGCACGGAATTCAATGGTAATACAGCGATTGAAACCTGTATTTTTGCTTTCAAAGTAACCCCGGTTAATGGTGGAAAATCATCAATTGCCCGCGGCAGGTCAATGACGGTTTTCGCGAAGTATAAAGACAGCCCTTACGGATGGGTCTCTTTACGGGAGATGACCCAGGCTGCTCCCGCCGCCCCACAATAAAGGCGCCCGGATTCCCCTTTATTGGTCAATTTATATTATTTGTTAATCTCCACATAGCTAAAACAACGGCCCAAGTAGCCTGGATACTTCCTGGCATATTAGTTCGAAATCGGAGGCTTCGAACAGCGCAGGGTGCCGTGCTTTTTTTGTGGTTATCGTGAAAGCTCTGGTGTTCCCTTCCCCGTCGGCAGTGGAGCTTCGGGCGAAAGCGGGCAGAACGATGCGGGGCTGTGCGGCTGCAGGGCATAGGGAGTTTTTGCAGAAGTGTAATTGTCTGAACCGGAATTCACAGAATTAAAGAATTAACAGAATGCATAGCGAAACATTCTATCCCCCCACGGAACCCAAACGCGAAGACGTCGAAAGCTCTCATGTTCCCTTCCCGTCGGCAGTGAAGCTTCGGGCGAAAACGGCCAAAACTATGGTGGCCTTGTGCGGCTGCAGGGCATAGGAAGTTTTTGCTAGGGGAGCCATGAGCGCCGGGGCAAAATAATTCCAGCCCAGGTTTTGGCAGTTTTGCAGGGCAAGGCCTGTGCGGCAAAGAAGCATTTCTGCCGACTTGATTTTTGGTTACTTTGTATCAAGACAAAGTAACAGCCCTCCCGCGGCAATTGAGCGGGCCAATGTTGTTATTACTACTAAATAACGTTAGTACCTGTACAACCGCCCTGTATAGCTACGAGATTGTCACGCTATCCCTACCTATGACAAGTTGAAAAAACGGAAGTCATCCCGTCCGTTAGCTAACGGATCGGGATCCCACAGGACAGGTGACCCACACGAAGTACACTTAGCATGTGGCGAAACAAGTTCGGCATGACATTGGGTATTAAATCGATGTCATTTCCCCTTCAGAGTCCACGGATTTTACCACTCTCAACGACATATTTTTGATTTCTAACTTTAGTTTTTCTCTCTCCAACCGCCTATATTCGAATAATCAAAACCATGCTTAAATTACCAATAATACCATGACTGTAGCAGAGATCCTTACAAAATTGGAGGCACTTGGGAACGAGACAATGCGTACCCATAACACAAAATTCGGGGCGCACCAAAACCAGTTTGGCGTAAAGATGGGCGATATCCGCGCCCTGGCTAAAAAGATAAAGCCCAATAATGAATTCGCTCAAGCCTTATGGGAAACCGGCAATATCGAGGCAAGATTCCTGGCAACACTCATCATGGTTCCAAAGGCATTATCCTCGGAAGAAATAAACAGCATGGTACGATCCGAAACGTTTGCGCAGGTTATCGACTGGCTGTATGCCAATGTTATAAAGGAGTATCCCGATAAAGAACAATTACGCCAGCAATGGCTGTTTGCCGACCACCCCATGGCTGCCCGCGTAGGCTGGAGCCTTACCAGCGGCCGGGTGGCCAGGAACCCCGGGGGACTGGATATCCCCGGCATTCTCGACCGCATCGAGACCGAAATGCCCGTTGCCCCTCCCGAAGTGCAATGGACCATGAACACCACACTGGCGCAAATTGGCATATATCACCCCGCTTACCGCCAACGTGCGTTGGATATAGGCGAGCGATTGGGCATATACCGCGATTACCCCGTATCAAAAGGCTGTACCTCGCCCTTTGCCCCCATTTGGATCAACGCAATAGTGAAAAGGCAGGGTTTAGCTTAAGTAGTTTAAAGGGTAGCTTACCAACGATGATTCCCAATATTTTATAATTGATTTTACCGAATGGGATATATCAATACTCAGTAGCCCCAATGTCAAAAGCTCCGGCATCGGGGCGTTGGGTGCCATAATAATCAAATTCTACGCCGTATGATAAAACGTTTGCCCCCGCATTAATAAGCGGCGACGATGATTGTAAATGGAAATTATTTGCGTTATAATTTACAAATTTACATGCGCTTACAGCCTTGCCTACATAATTATTTGAAGCTGTAAGCATAACATTGCCGCTTATTTTAATTATCGGCTGTACCGATGCCGATTGGATAAAAACATTATTAATAACGGTATTCATGGGGATAGTTTCGGAATTTAATTTTATACCGCCTAAAGCCGAACCAATGATGGTATTATTGATAAACTGGAAATTAGGCCCCGGCGTATATCTTGAATCTGCAAAAATACCATAGGCTTTTGAATTGATGATATAGTTATTAAACACCAGGTTATCCCCAAGCCCCAGTACAATAATTCCGTTGCCGGGCGCATCCTTAACCAGGTTGTTATAACATTTGCCCCCGGTACCTTCGCCTATTTGTATACCGTTATTTTGATAAGATGCAAAAGGGCTTATCCCGGGCGTTTTAACCGTATTGTTATAAATTTCGCAGCCTAAAATAGCGCTGCCAACCTGGATACCTTCGGCACCGGTAGAATCGGTGATATTTTTGTATAGCTTAACGTTCACCACATCGCCTGGCCAAACCTTACCGCAGGAAAGCGAGACGCCGTTGGCATAAAACGAATTGCCCACATAAAATCCTTCGCCACCAGTTTTGTGAACATAATTGTCATGGAGAATTATATTTTGCAGGGTAAAATGGCCACGCCATGTTGCTTCATCACAAGATGGATCTGTTTTGGCCATAATACCGGCAAAGCCACTATTACGCACCTCCACATTTGCAATCTCAAAATCGGAGCTCAGGTTGTCCATCGTCATACCGATATTGCCGCCATTTATATCAAACCCATACTCGGTATCCGGGTCGCCGGTTCCCAGTATCTTAAAATACCGGCAATTTTGTGTTTTAAACCCGTATGATGCTGTAACAGCTGTAGAAAAGGTTACTTTACCGCCCTTGTTAATAATAACAATGGGGGCAGCTGCAGTTCCTTTAAAGTTTTTAAGCAGCAAAGCGCCTCTTGTTCCGGCCGGGATGCACACGATAGAACCTGCAGGTAAATTAGTTCCGTCCACCATCCACTCAGAGGGCTGAACCGTATACGTGCAATCGGTGGTAGCTAAGGTCGAAAATTTGGCATTTGTAACCGTGGGCGCGGTTAGCGTCTGGTCAATTTTATTTTTGGTACACATCGCTAACGATGATAAAACTAATACACCGGCGATGGTCCGGATCAGGTAACCTATATTTTCCATGTATAAATGTATTGGAGCGTTAAATATGACAGGTTCAAAGAATCGCCACATACCAGGCTTTCCTGGCTTTCAAAAAAAAGCTATTATACGTTGTTTTTGGGAACATAGTTACTGCGGGGCGGGAGGTTCCCAAAATCCGAAATGGCTTCAGGTCACCCATCGCTCAAAAGGTAATTGTCTGAACCGGAATTCACCGAATTAAAGAATTAACAGAATGCATAGCGAAACATTTTATAAGCCTCCGCGGAACCCCGGCGGGAGGACGTCGAATGCTCTCGTGCTCCCTTCCCGTCGGCAGTGGAGCTTCGGGCGAAAACGGCCAAAACGATGGTGGCCTTGTGCGGCTGCAGGGCATAGGAAGTTTTTGCGGCGGGAGCCACGTGCGGCCGGGGCAAAATAATTCCAGCCCAGGTTTTGGCCGTTTTGCAGGGTAAGGCCTGTGCGGCAAAGAAGCATTTCTGCCGACAGCCGTTTGGTTACTTTGCGGCTTCAAAGTAACAGCCCTCCCGCGGCAACTGAGCGGGCCAATGTTGTTATTACTACTAAATAAACTCAAGCAGCATCAACACAATCACAAGTCATCCGCCCACACTCCTGCCACACAAGACATGTGCTAAAAGAGGCAATTGTCTGAACCGGAATTCACCGAATTAAAGAATTAACAGAATGCATAGCAAAACATTTTATAACCCTCCAGGGAACCCAGGCGAGAGACGTCGAATGCTCTCGTGTTCCCTTCCCGTCGGCAGAGCAGCTTCGGGCGAAAACGGGCAGAACGATGCGGGGTTGTGCGGCTGCAGGGCATAGGGAGTTTTTGCAGAAGTGGGCAAAGCGCGCGAGGGCAAAATAATCCCAGCCCAGGTTCTGCCCGGTTTGCGGGGCTAAGGCCTGTGCGGCAAAGAAGCATTTCTGCCGACAGCCGTTTGGTTACTTTGCGGCTTCAAAGTAACAGCCCTCCCGCGGCGATTGAGCGGGCCAATGTTGTTATTACTACTTAATAACATTAGTACCTATACTACCCGCCCTGTATAGCTTCGAGATTGCCACGCTATCGCTTATAATGACGTGTTTATAAATCACTGATTTTCAGCACTATTTTTTAATGTAATTTATGTCATTGCGAGGCACGAAGCAATCGCATGCTATACAGAGCGGACCTGTACAGTTCGCGATTGCCGCGCTGCGCTCGCAATGACATGG
>NZ_JBFUKF010000296.1:0-6184 GCF_056400985.1 Mucilaginibacter sp. P4_G9
AGCTCATTAAACGCCTTTGGTTTTTCGGCCATGGGGAAGTGGCCGGTAGTATGCACAACCAATAGTTGATAGGGGATGCCATTTTTAATAAAACCGGTGGTATCATTAGGCGTATTATCGCTATTGATAAGGTGGATTTTCATTTTGGCCTCTTTTAGTTTCGCTGCCGTGTTAAAGCTGTTGTTGTCTTCTATGCAGGCAATGGCAATAGCGCTATCGGTATGGGTAACATCATTAAGTATGCGTTTACGCAGGGCGGTGTCTGTAGTTTTGTAAAACAGGTATTTACTAAAATAGCCGGAAACTACTTTTTTAAAATCCTTTTTAAGCAAGGTTATAACGGCGGCAAATTCTGCTTTTGATTGCGGGCTTTCTGGTTCTGTACTATATTCTTTAAAATTATCGATACCTACAAGTCCGATAACTTTATCCGGCGCGTCTAATTTAGCCTGTACTACAATAGCGCCCGACATGGAATGGCCAATGAGAATTACATGTTGCAAATTCAATTGGTTAATTACGGCGGTAACGTCTTTCCCAAAGTCAGCAACGGTCCACGAATTTCGGTTTTTACCCGATTCACCAAAACCAGGCAGGTCAATAGTAACTACCCGGTATCTTTTACCAAAGGCGTCAACCTGGTCTGTAAAGTAGCTTTTGTTAATACACCATCCGTGTACAAACAGGAGGGTAGTATCGCCTTTGCCGCTATCAGTACAAGCAATATTAACGTCATTGCTTTGTACTTGTATTTGGCTCGATGTTGGTTTTTTTGACGGACTATTACAAGCTAATATTGCAGCTATAAAAATCGAAAACAGGATTAAGGCAGGTGATTTTTTCATTTCGGCATCGGGTTTATAATTATATAAATATCCGGTGCCGAAATTGTTTGTGCAAGTGTTTAACTTATTTTAACCAAACAAAGGTTGCAGGTTAAAACATTTCATGTAACGATACTGAAGTTGCAAAGAAAGAAAAAGGGCAAGCATAGCGTCTTTGCCCGAAAAAGAAAGTCTACTTTACCTTCACCTGCTGTTTTTCCTGCTCCAGTTGCTCTACCAGTTCTTCTGCTTCGCTTATGGCTTCTGCAGGTTGACTGGCGTAGTTAAGCTTGCGGAAACGCCATTGGGCAAACGCTGGTTCCTGGAAACGGTTAATTAGTTTAAAAAACTTAGGGAAATTGTGCACTTCATCTAATAATACCCCGGTAACAATGCCATTGTTATCTAATATCTCGCGGATGGTGTATTCCTTATCCCTTGTGATCCAGATCTCAAAGTCGCGTCGTATTTCTTCGCTTTTTTCCGGATCTATCTTGTCGTTAATGCAAATTACCTTGTCTCCTGGTTTCATAATATTATAAGGGTTTTAAAGCGGTGTTTGGTTTTGCATGCCAATTAATGTACCACAAAGTACCGCTTTTTAAACCGGAATTTAAAAGTGCAAAAGTATAAATTACAATGTGGTGAGCAGGAAGATCGCTGTCGACTTTATCAAAAAGGCAGATGCAGTGTTAATTTTAGGTAAATGTATTGATGGATATGTTTAAAAATAGCTGTAACCTATCATCAACAAGCGTCGTAATAAACGCTACTGTAAACAACTTTAAGTTAATTTTATGGACTCTTTTTATTTTTTTGTAGTGATTGGATCCGTAGCAGTGTTTTTGATATTACACTTTGATAAACAGCAGCGTAATAAAGTGAAAAAAACACTAAGTAAGACCCGTGATGTTGAACCATTGCTGATGATGCAAAGCATGGGTCAAAAATTAGATAAATTGAATAAAGTACTTAGTAATGCTGATGCGAACATAGAGCAGCAATTCCATAAATCAACTGCCGATTATAAAGCTGGCCGTATCAGCATCGACATTTTTAACAAACACCTTAACGAATTACTACGTAAGGCAGAAGCCGTACAAAAGTAATTTATTCATCATCGGGGGATTAATTAGGTTATTGGAACAGGATTTCCGTGTTTGATAATGACTGTTTGAGCATTTCTGATTTAATAAAGCCCGGAAAAATAGCTTAATCAGGTTTCGGGGCTTGGTAGATTATTGATAAAATATATCAATTGGCATTAATGAACTAATGAGTAAGTGAACCAATAAACAATTAAACAAAATGATTATTATTGCAGCCACATATGTCTGATGAAGCAATAATAAAACGGTTAAAAGTAATTGTGCAGGAGCACGGAGGCCAGTTGGGTTTGGCCGGTGCTATCGGTGTTGATCAGGGTTTTATTAGCAAGGTGATTAATAAAAAGCAGGACATCAGTTATTATCTTATCCGTAAACTTTGCTTCCAGCTCAAATATTCACCAGAGTGGCTTATCCTTGGCAGCGGTGAAAAAAAGATTAACAAACCCGAGTCGGCCAAGCTGATAACTGAAATACAAATGATGCGCACCGAGGTAGATATTTTACAGGCGCGCATGCGAGCCTATGAAATGGAACTTAAAGAACTTAAGGCACAACTACAAAGCGGCGACAGGAAAGCAGTTTGATTGATTTTTGGAAGAAGGATTTTTAGACAAAAGACCGTCGGACAAAGGACTTTCAGACAAAAGATTAAATATTGCAAAAAGAAGGTCTGGCTGTTACGAGCCAGACCTTTTTTTGCAATATAGTTTTCTACGTCCTTTGTCCAAAAATCCTTTGTCCTTTGTCTAAAAGTCCTTTATCCTTTGTCCGAAAATCCTGTGTCCTTTTCCGAAAGTCCTTCGTCCTTTGTCTGAAAGTCCTTCGTCCGGCAGTCCTATTTGCAATATTTTGCAATAGAAGCAGGTGCTTCTTTTGAGCCCAGTTCAACAGCTTTGTTCATATCGGCACAGGCGCCGGCCTTGTCGTTAAGCGCTATTTTGGCAAGTCCCCGCTGTAAATAGGCTCTTGAGTTTTTTAAACTAAGCTTTAATGCCAGGTTGCAATCGGCAACGGCGCCGGCTGCATCTTTCAGGTTTAGTTTTGCTGCGCCGCGGTCAATATAAGTATCTGCGCTGTTAGGATCTGCTTTTATAGCAGCTGTAAAATCGTCAGTAAGGCCTTGTACATCACCCAAATAGCTTTTGGCAATGCCACTGTGTGCCAATGCTCTTGCATAAGTTGGGTTAAGGTAAATAGCGTTATGGTAATCGTCTGCTGCACCTGCGTAATCCTTTAAAGCCAGTTTAACATCACCCCTGAATAAAAAGGTTTCATCATTTGAGAAAATAGAAACGGCTTTATCCAAATCTTGCATCGCCGCTTTATAATTTCCTTGTTTTGATAATAAAAAACCCCTGTTTTGGTAAGCTAATGCTGAAACATCAGAAACAGAATCGATCTTAATAAATGTATTATAATCGGCCAAGGCCCCTGTATAATTCTCGTTGCCAACTTTGAGTAATCCTCGTTTTAATAATATAGCAGTGTTTTTAGGGTCTTTAATTAAGCCAGTATCAAAATCGGCCATGGCGCCTTTGGTGTCACCTGCATTGGCTTTCGCCTCGCCGCGATAAAGGTAAAAATTTGAGTTAGCTGGGTTTAGCACTATGGCTGCGGTAAATAGTTGCACACCGTTTGTTGTGTATTTATAAAAATTATTCACTTTACCTAAACGGACATATGCTTCCTCTTTTTTAGGTGCAATAGATATCAGTTTTTCAAAATCCTTTACTGCACCCGCCTTATCATTCATTTTATCTTTTTCTATAGCGCGGTTTAAGTAGGCATAGGTATAATAGGGGTTTATTTGTATGGCTTTGGTATAATCGTTAATAGCGGCTGTCATATCGCCAAGGTCACGATGGGTATCGCCACGTACTAAATAGGCTTCGTCGCTTTTATTGTTGATTGCTATAGCTAAAGCCAGGTCGGCCATTACGCCGGTAGTATCCTTCATGGCCAGTTTTGCCTTGCTGCGACCTATATATGCATTTAAACTTTTAGGATCCAGAGAAATAGCTGTATCTGCATCAAGCTTAGCTCCGGGAGCATCCTTCATTGAAAGTTTTGCATAGGAGCGGCTTTGGTAAGCTTCTGAAGTTTTGTTACCAAGTGATATTGATTTATTAAAATCTGCTATTGCCTTATCATACGCCTTCATATTGCTTTCAACCAGGCCTCGGTAAAGGTAAGGCTCGGCAAGTTGTGGGTGCTGATTAATTAATTTATTAAAATAATCAAGTGCGCCCTGGCTATTCCCCATATTGTTTTCGGCATTGGCAAGGTATAAGAATACATTTTTAAGTCCGGCATTTAAGGACGCTGCTTTTTTATAATCATCAACGGCTCCTTTATAGTCATGGATATCAGCCCTGGCATTCCCGCGATAAAGATAAGCTTCGGCATTTTGTGGATTCATGGTAATTGCTGTAGTATAGTCGACTATAGCCCCTTCCTTATCACCCATGCTGGCTTTTGAACCTGCGCGGTACTGGTAAACTGCCGGTTTTTGCGGATTTAGCTTGATAGCAATGTTGTAATCATCGATAGCTGCTGCATAATTACCCCTGTTATTTTTGGCAAGCCCGCGATATTCATAAATTTCAGCATTATCAGGTGCAAATTGTAAGGCAAGGGTAAAATCGGCAATTGCACCTGCATTATCGTTTAAATTTGACTTTGCGTTACCGCGATACAGGTACATTTCGCCGGTTTTCGGGCCGATTGCAATAGCATGGTTAAAATCGGCAATGGCAGCCTGGTAATCCTGTATGCTGCTTTCGGCGTTGGCTTTATAGTAGTAGGCCGTAGTAAAATCGGGTTTAAGCGATAATGTTTTGGAATAATCGGCGATAGCCGCTTTATAATCTTTCAGGTTTCCATTGGCATTGGCACGATAAAAGTACGCATCGCTGTTTTTATCGTTTAACTGAATGGCCCGGGTAAAGTTATCGATAGCACCCCTGTAATCTTTTATAGTGGCTTTTGCGTTTCCGTTTTGAATATAGGTACTTGCTGTTTGCGCAAAGGTAGATAGTGGAAAAAATATAAGGAATAAGATTTTTTTCATTTATGAAATAGCGGTTGATCAAATATCCATAAAAAACCAATACTGCTATAGCAAAGGCCATACCGAAAGGAAAGGCACCCTAATTTACATTATAATGCAAATTGAAAAAAGTGGTAGTAGAAATTTGGGGCATAATAGCCCCATTTGCATAAAACATCATCAATTACGTTAAGTCGGAGAGTTTGAGTAAAGATGTTGCCTGCTACGAATATGATGCCCCGTTTTCTTTGCCCTGCATAATTTGATTACGTTTTTTGCCATAAGTAATAGCAGCAGTACAAATCAAAATGCATAGGATTAATCCAATTTCAATACCAAGACGGATTGGGGGAATACTCCCCGAATTGCTTGAAAGGAAAATTCCGGCATCCGGAAGCAGCAACCCAAATAAAGGGAAGCAGAAAAACATTCTCAATATTATTAATTTTTCCATAATTATTAACATTTAGTATGATTATGCTAAGGTAGGTATTATTTTGTTATAATTTATATAAAAAATTAAAATTAACTATAATACAAATTTTTGGTTGCCTTGTTTTCTTTTTGGTTACTTTTTTATCGGTCTAAAAGGGAGGTGATTCTTTAACAAATTAGGTCCCGGTTAATAACAAATCTGGAAATAAAATTAAGTGCAACTGGTTTTGAAGAAGAGGAATTAAGACGGAAGAACCACTGACGTCAAAAGAAAAGCAAAATTTATTCTTAAATAAGCGAACGCTCACTTATATTTGCACTATGCGACCACGGGACGAAAATAAAGAACTGCTTATACGCCAAAAAGCCATTGAAATGATAGCAGCGCAGGGACTGGACGGATTTGGCGTTAACAAGCTGGCGAAAGCCGCTGGTGTTTCGCCGGCTACCATTTATATATACTATAAGGATAAAGACGACCTGATTATTAAATTGTGCATAGAAGTAGCAAATAAAATGATGGAATATAGCTTTAAAAACTTTTCACCCGAAATGGACTTTGCCGAAGGGCTGAAAATGCAATGGCGTAACCGAATGACATACTTTATAAGTTTCCCGCTGGAAATGGAATTTATTKAGATTATGCGATACACCCATTATTACGAAGAGGTAAGTAAAATGCTCACCAACAATTTTGGGTCGATATTGGGGCCATTTGTGCAAAATGCCATGGAGAAAAAGCAATTAATTCCATTGCCGTTTGAAGT
>NZ_JBFUKF010000297.1:0-6171 GCF_056400985.1 Mucilaginibacter sp. P4_G9
GAATATTAATTTACCTATAGAAAGCTACACACAAGTTACCAGGGGGAGTACCACAAAAACGATTACGGCGCAGCTTACTAAGTTTAAAACAGTTAAGTTTCCGGGCAACACGTATGCCTATCTGCCCTTTCAATCATTGAAATTTGTATCAGCCGATGGCGATGCATTTACGCCATTTGCAATAAACAGTGGGAGCGCAACAAACGATCCTAAATATATTCCAGTAACTAATTTTACAGCTTATGATAACGCCGGCATATTGCAAACGGCCGATGACAACTATAAACATGTACAAACCGGCATTACCGATCGTTTTTCAAACTATAGCGTGGCTTTATTTAAAAATGCATCGGTGGGTGAAATAGGCTTTGAAGACTTTGATAGCAGCCTGCCGTTGGGTACTAATTTTACTTTGTCTGCACCTGCGGGGGTAGTAAATACCAATAGTCATACTGGTAATTCGTATACTTTTAACACCGGGCAAACCCTTTCGAAAACAATGTTAAGGAAAACCGGCGAAAGTTATTATACATTTTCAGCATGGATCAGTTCATCTGCAGCCGGTACTATTAACGGTACTATTAATTTAACCTTAACCAATAGCAGTAACGCCTCATCTATCTATAATGAGCCATTCACCATTACCGGCAACACACCTAAATATTTTGAATGGAAAGTGCCGGTTAGAAACATGACCACCTCCTTTACCATGAGTTTTGGTACAAGTCAGCCTGTTTATATAGATGATATACTTTTCTACCCGCGAAGTGCAGAGGCCGTAACCAATGCCTACGAGCCTGTGGGGCACTATAAAATTGCGGAGACAAATACAAACGGAATTTCAACTTATTATGCCAACGATAAATTTGGGAGGGTGCTGATTATTTATGATCAGGACAAATATATTAAGGAACGAAAAAGTTATTTGAATTCTGACGATGTGGCTGCCGGTTTGGCTATGCCGACGATATCTACCGTTCCGTCATATAATAACGGGGCAATGGATGTTAATACAGTTGTCAACATGGATGCAGGTCGTAATCCATGCATATCGGATGCTACTTTCACCTGGAACTTTGGGGACGGAACAACGGTTACCGCCTTAAACGGATATCACCAAACCCATACGTATACTGCCACCGGAAATTACACGGTAACCTGTACAGTTTCCAGTCCCAGTTATGGCAACTCAATCAGCTCCACTCAAAACTTAGTTATCAAATATCCCGACCTGCGTCCTATAATGTGTCAATCGGGGGTGACGATGTGGGATAATTGCTATCATACATCGCTTAACCAGGTTGATTGCGCCCCAAATCCTAACGATGCCACGCACAGTTATTACACCATTGTTTCGGTAGGCGGAAGCGGCTACGGCACCTTGCATTACCAATGGCAATTAAGTTACAATAATGGCTCAACATGGTCAAACGATGGTACAGATGCTTCGCAGTTTATAAAAAATTGCGGACCCAAAAACCTGGCATACAGGGTTAGATGCATCGTTACTTCTTCTGTTGGTCAAACGGGAGGCTCGTCAGACTATGCCCTTTTTGATGTTGTTAATTGTCAGTAATCGAAATTAGAAGATATATTCCCAATGAAATTTAGATCAAAAATATTACAACTATGCATGTTAAGTGCATTTTTGGTTCTGGAATTACAACAGGTATCAGGACAAAGCAAAAATTTTGTTAAGGACGAGGTGGTGAAAATACCCCAGATTTTAGCAGTTAATCAGCTTCCTGGGCTTACTGCTGCACAGAAGCAAACCACCCTGATTTATTTTGATGGCCTGGGCCGGGCTATACAAACCGTGGCTGTTCAAGCCAGTCCCTTACAGAAGGATATCATTGTGCCCGTGGTTTATAATAATTTAGGCCAGCAAACAAAAAGTTTATTACCTTATGTTGGTAGTGATGGCAGCGGTTCTTACAGGGCGGATGCGTTAACTACAGGGCAGCCTGGTTTTTACAGTAACGGTGTTGGCGATAAAGTAGCAGATGATGCTGCTCCGTTTAGCCAGCAGGTATTTGAAAACAGTCCTTTACAGCGTTTGTTAAAATCAGGATTGGTTGGGGTTGGTTTCCAGCCTGCAGGGGCAACCGGTACGCAGCATTATAAAACTGCAGCTTATCGTTCTAATAGTAATACTGCCGATGGCAATATTATCATGTGGGGCGCCGACGGTACTAACCAGGGTAACTATGCTGATAACACATTATCCGTTACGGACGGTAAGAACGAAGATGGCGTAGAGAGTTTAAGTTTTACCGACCTGAGAGGGCAAACCGTGCTGAAAAGACAAAAGAATGGAGGTTTGAATATCGATACTTATTATATTTATAATAATGCAGGAGCAATTAGCTATGTTATCCCGCCGCTGGCGCTAAAATCAATGGTTACTGCGAATAATTATGATCCTAACCAGGCTATAGTCAATAAACTTATCTTTAAATATTTATATGATGACCGGGGACGGGTGGTAGAAAAAACTGTTCCGGGAGCAGGCGTGGTTTATATTATTTATGATCCGCTTAACCGCCCGGTATTGATACAGGATGCCAGGTTGAGAATAGCAAAGCAATGGAATTATATTAAGTACGACAGTAAGGACCATCCCATTAGCCAGGGTATTTATACGGATCCATCGACAACGGCACTTGATCGCATTGGGATGCAGTACTATCTAACAACAACTATAGCGGCCAATTATAATACCAACTGGTATGAAAGCCGGTCGACAGCAGCTTCTACCGGTTATTACACAAGCCTGGTTTTTCCTATAAGCAACACAACGCCGCTGGCCTACAGTTATTACGATGATTATGATATTGATGGCAATGGTACCCCCAATTATAATTATTCCGGACAATCGCTTGACAATGAATCTTCGCCCACAGTGGCAGCCATTAAAGGTGTGCCTACAATGGTCAGAACGCGTACAGTAGGGAGYGGTTTGAGCAATATATGGTTGATTAAAGTATTATTTTACGATAAGAACGGGCGCCTTATACAAAGCCAAAGTAATAATCAGTTGAATTATACCGCGGGAGTTATTACCGATTATTCCACCTCGGCACCCGATTTTGCAGGTATACCCCAACAAACCAAAACGGTTAAAGTTACAGGAACATTAGCAGCCCCGGTTACCGCCAGTGTGCTAACCACAACAACTTATGATCACATGTACAGGATAATGGCTGTTGACCAAAGCTACAATAATGGTTCACCTGTGCACGTATCGTCGTATAGCTACAATGAAATTGGCCAGTTAATCAAAAAAAATCTGCAACCCGGCACTGGTGCAACCTCAAAGGATATAGTTTTAGACGGCAGTAACAGTGTTATTAGTGGTGCCACATTTAATGCAACTGCCGGCAATAGTATTACGTTAAACCCTAACTTTTCGGCAGCAAGCGGCTCTTCATTTAGCGCGGTTATTAAACCATCCGCTTTGCAATCCGTAGATTTTCGTTATAATATACGAGGGCAACTTACCAGCATCAATAACAGTAAGCTGACTGACGACAGCAGCAATGCTAATACCAACGACGACTCCAACGACTTATTTGGGATGCAATTCCTGTATGATCAGGCTGATAATAATTTAGGAAATACAGCCTGGTTCAGTGGCAGACTATCGGCAGTAAAGTGGATGAGCAGGGATGCGCAGGGAAATAAAAGCAATGAACGCAGTTATACCTACAATTACGATGCGTTAGCCCGGTACAACGGAAGCGTCTACGCAGAAAGGGGCGTTACTCAAACCGGAGCCTTTAATCTTAATCTTAACGGTTTCAGTGAGTATAACATTACCTATAATGATGGTGGTAACCTCCTGGGATTAAAACGAAACTCTTCTTCGGTTGGGGGTAGTACGTTGGTGGAGTTTGACAACCTGGGGTATACTTATGACCCGAATAACCCGAATCAATTAAAATCTGTTAGTGACGGCGCCGGCAGTAACTATACAGATTATGGTTTCCGTAACCTGAGTGGTACCACGACTGAAAGTTACATTTATGACGAAAATGGCAATCTGACTACAGACCCATACAAATCGCTGACAATCAATTATAACCTGCTCAACAAAACAGATAAGATCACAGTAACCCTCCCAGGCGTTACCGGCAGGTATATTTATTATACTTATAGTGCAACCGGGCAATTGATAAGAAAGCAACAGTTTGATAATAGCGTTTTACAAAACACAACTGATTATATAGACGGCTTTGTGTACATAAATAATGTATTGAGTTACTTTAGCATGCCCGAAGGAAGGGTACGTAATACTGGAAGCGGAAGCACAGTTGTCTTGAAGCCGGAATACATTATCAGCGACCAGCAAGGCAATGCCCGGTTGAGCTTTGAAGAAAGTGCATCAACACCGGGAACAGCCTTGATAAGGCAGGAAAACAGTTATTACGGATTTGGTTTAGTAATGCCAAATAGCCAGGTAACAACACCATCTTCGCCTAACAAGCAACTATATAATGGCGGCAGCGAATGGCAGAATGATTTTGACAAACTGCCAGACTATTACCAAACTTTTTACCGGAATTATGACGCAGCGCTGGCCCGTTTTATTGCCGTTGACCCGATTGCTGAAAGTGCGGAAAGCATCAGTCCCTATAACTACGCCGGCAATAATCCAATTATGTTTAATGATCCTTTAGGTGATTATGTACGCCCGATTCCCGGGACATATGTTACAGACTTTGACCGGGGACAGGATCATAGCAACCACTCGGAGGGTAATAACAGTATTAGTACAATGGACGATTACCAGTTAGCGCAGGCTGCACAGAATGGAAATAAAGAAGCGTATGACAGGTATGTGACAAGAAATAACACGGCTCCGGATGCTTCTACAGCTGCAATTTTAAATGCTGCTTTTGGTGAAGGAATGTTCAATGTTAATAAAAGCGGAAGTTTAATATATATTTGGGACACACCAGCGCCGGTAGGTATTGGCGTGGTTGGTCATTCAAAGATTATTGCAGCTAACCAAGGTAGATATGGAGCGACATCTGGGTTCGGATCGTTTGTCGGATTTTCTGCTAATTTTGCTTTCATAGGCGGATTTGGAATCGCTGCTGGAAAAGTAACTGACGCAACTGGACATTCTAAACCATATTTTACATTTAACGGAAATATCGGCTTTGGTTTAAGCTGGGGCTTAGATGTTGGTACAATCAAGCCCACCTCGTCTAGTAAATTTGTTCCATCCGATTTCGGGGGAAAATCATCAGCATATAGCTTCGGAATTGCCACCCCCGTCATGGATATCGGRGATTCGTATGCTGGAACGATAGATGATAATTGGAGTAGCCGAGATAAGGTATTTAATCCAAGGCTATGGGGTCAAACCGATAGAGGATATACAGTAGAACAGGCGTCTTTTAATGGCCCTTTTAGTCTAGGAAAAAAAGGTTGGGGTGTTAGCGCAATGTATTCGATTGGAACAACTTGGGTTGAAAAATAAATTAAATATGGAAGAACTTAATAAAAGTACTAAAGTTGTCGTATTGGGTCTAGTAGGAAGTGTAGTGGTGTTTTTTGCAATTTTTGCGTTTTGGACAATGCTCGCCGGTCCAAGCGGGGGCGAATTTTTTTTGAAGCAAGCGTATGGGTTGGAGTTTAAGGGAAGGGTCGACTCAATTTACCGTGACGAAAATAATCATAACACAAAAATGGTTGTATTATCAAGTGGTTTCATATATGCCCTCAATGCAGATTGGGAAGAAAAGGTTACTAAAGGAGATATTCTCGAAAAGAAAAGTTCTAGCTTTTATGTTATTGTACATAAAGCATCAGGTGAGCATATGATTTKGGATTATCGTAAACTGACTCAGGTCATAAATAATAAGTGATAAATCTTTGGTCAAAGATGGTGCCGTCGGCTGGCGCACGCGTGTCGTGGCTGTTGCACAACTAACCCTTTAACGAACAATAAACTAAGTTGTGCGATCATTTTAGCCTGGCATCTGATTTAAGCGCAATAAAAATCAGATGTCTTAAAAGGCTCTAATAAGCTTAAAATCTCATGCCAAAGCCTATTCCCTCCATATTTAATTAACTTCTTAAGATTGTAAGCAATTCCTGCCATTATCATACATTTATTGGCTAGTTTTATACCGATCGTACGTACTTTCTGCATTCCTAAGT
>NZ_JBFUKF010000298.1:0-6162 GCF_056400985.1 Mucilaginibacter sp. P4_G9
ACTTAAGCTAAATTGAAAAGTTAAAAGATTAATCCGATCATCTTTAAATCTTCTAAAATGAGGAAATGAGCCTTTGAAGCCTTGTTCTCTTAAAAACGGAACAGTTATTTCCTTTATTGCCTGATCCATTAATAAACGCCTTTCTTTCCCTGTCATAAATGTAAATTTAAGATAAGCATAAGATAAAAAAATGCCGAAACAATTAATTAAATAAAAGTATAGAAAAACAAAAAACCCGATCAAATAGACCGGGTTTTAAACTGCTGTGCGGAAGAAGGGACTCGAACCCCCACGCCTCGCGGCGCCAGATCCTAAGTCTGGTGCGGCTACCAATTACGCCACTTCCGCATTAGGATTTTTAACAGGTCGCAAAGATAGCGTTTTAAGGTAAATTATAAAACATAATTTTAGTTTTTTATCTATCTGTCTCATTACTTTACTGTTAATTTAATTGCAGGTATTATTAAGGATATGTAAGCCCCACCCAAACCTCCCCGGAAGGGAGGGCTTTTARAAAATCTTGAAAATCAAAAGTACTGCCTACCGGGGGCGATTTAGAGAGGGGTTATTGCTTTGTGCCTTGCGAATACGGCGGTGTATGTGTTCCAGGAACGTATAAAAACATTGCTGAAAAATTTTAATTTTCCGAACAATTTTAAAACTCGCTTGTACTAAAGAAGCATCATATACCGTAAATAATTATGACCAATACAGTAAATTATTATATTACAAAAGACAACGGCGCTGCCTTAAATATCATCATTGAACCGGTGCTAACCCAGGCCGCAAATAACCACCGTGATTTTACAGGTGTGTACGCATTATACAAAGGCAACGATCATGGTGAAGCGCAGCTGTTGGAGCTCCAGGACATAGCTCCGGAA
The DNA here is from genome assembly GCF_056400985.1 of Mucilaginibacter sp. P4_G9. Classification (NCBI taxonomy): domain Bacteria; kingdom Pseudomonadati; phylum Bacteroidota; class Sphingobacteriia; order Sphingobacteriales; family Sphingobacteriaceae; genus Mucilaginibacter; species Mucilaginibacter sp. P4_G9. The sequence goes on from NZ_JBFUKF010000298.1 coordinate 885, forward strand.
ATAGGGGATAGCCTTCCTTTATTGGAAAATGTGAAAAATCCTGATTTTTTAGGCAGGTTAACTTATAATGCCATCAAGTTGAAATGGGAATACACCGGCGGAACGCTATCAGCAAAGGAACAAGAGCAAATTGTAGCGTTTATACAAAGCGCGAAATAATATATAAATTTGCCTGCTCATTTTAAATAAAAACTATTGTACTCCCGCGATCAGGCATCACAAATTAAACAGGCATTCTGGACCGCCTTTGGTCAATATATTGCACCACAGCCATCGGCAGATGGTTTAAAAATAAACTGGATAAATTATAAAACAGGCATCAAACACCTTAACTTTAAAATGCAGGCCGATAACCGCTCGGCTTTTATCGCTATTGAAATCTCTCACCCTGATCCCGGCATCCGTGAACTCATATTTGAACAGTTTAAGGAGCTTAAAGCTGTACTTAACTCCAGTATTGAAGAGGAGTGGGACTGGCAACTTCATACTACCGACCAAAACCACAAACCCGTAAGCCGCATCATCAAAACCCTGCCTAACGTAAGCATATTTAATCAAAACGACTGGCCCGCGTTGATCTCATTCTTTAAACCCCGCATCATTGCCCTCGATGATTTCTGGAGTACAGCAAATTACAGCTTCGGGATATTTAAATAATGGATGTGCAAATGTGAGAATTGATGTGCAGATGTGAGTATTGATGTGCAGATATGCAGATTTCAAATGTGCAGATGGAAGAATGTGTGAAMCAGAATTTTTTGAATTAAGGAATTTACAGAATTCGCTTTTTATAACCTACATATTTGAAATGTGCGAATTTTGGATGTTCGACTTTTTTAAGCGGCAAATCATAAATTATCATTTTCAAATCATCTGCACATCTTCCGCAATTCGTCTCAATTAATTGTCATTTTGATGCATTTCGTAATTTTCAAATCATCGGCACATCTGAAATCTGCATATCTGCACATTTGAAATCTGCACATCTGAAATCTGCACATCTGAAATCTGCACATTTGAATGCATTTTGTAAAAAATGTTTATTAATTGAAAAGAAAAACAAATATTTACAGCCGACAATTATCTATCTACATTATAACATAAAAAACATATGAGAAGGTTTCCATTAACCGCGTGTATTGCTCTTATTGCCTTTTTAGCAAAGGCGCAGGATACCAAAGCGCCGGCTTATCCGCTTATTACGCATAATCCTTACTTTAGTATCTGGTCGTTTTCGGATAAGTTAAACGAATCAACCACCCGCCACTGGACAGGTAAGGACCAATCCTTATTGGGCCTGGTAAAAGTAGACGGCGAAGTATACCGTTTTATGGGTAAAGACCCGGTAAACTATAAAACTGTTGTACCCGCTGCCGACGAAAAACCATACACCTGCAAATACACCGAAACCCAACCTTTACCAAACTGGGCTGATGCAAAATTTGATGACAACACCTGGAAAACCGGTACAGCGCCATTTAGCGATGATAAAACACAGGGAAAAACCGTTTGGACAAGCAGGGATATATGGGTACGCCGGGTGTTTAACTTTCATAAAACCAGCATCAACAAGCTTTACCTTAAACTGCATCATGATGATGAGGCCGAGGTTTATCTTAATGGCGAAAAGATCAATGAAAGTAGCGGCGCCARTGGCGATCTGCAGATGATCGCCTTGAAGGATGATGTTTTGAGTAAATTAAAAGAGGGTGAAAATGTACTTGCTTTGCATTGCACCAATACAGGTGGAGGTGCGTGGATTGACGCCGGCTTTGCCGATGAATTAAAACCAACCGAACATCCCGAACTACAGATTGCAAAACAAACCGGCGTTATCATAAATGCAACACAAACCATTTATTACTTTAAATGCGGCAATGTTGATCTGAAACTTACTTTTACGTCGCCTTTATTGATGAACAACCTGGCTTTATTGGCCCGGCCCGTATCGTACATTACTTATAATGTAAAATCAAACAATGGTAAAGCGCATAATGTGCAGGTTTATTTCGGCGCATCTGCAGATGTGGCCCGCAATAAACCAAACCAGGCGGTAACCGCTCAAAAATATACAACCAGCACTTTATCTATTTTAAAGGCAGGTACCGTTGAGCAGCCTATCCTCCAGAAAAAAGGGGATGATTTACGGATTGACTGGGGATACATGTACGTGGCTGCTCCCAAAACATCTGGCGCCCTGCAATATGTGAGTACCGAAAGTGAAGCCGTTAATTCATTTTTTAAAGGTGATGGTAAATCAACCACCAAAGCGGGCACCAGCCTGGTGTTAAATACGGTACTATCCTTTGGTATGGTTGGCAAAAATGCTGTARGCAAATTTATCGAGCTGGGTTATGATGATATTACCCCGGTTCAGTATTTTCATACAAATTTAAAGCCATGGTGGAAAACCACGCAAATTAAAACCATAGAACAGGCATTGGCTAAGGCGGCTATTGATTACCCGGTCGTATTAAAAAGCTGCACCGCCTTTAATGGTTTGATGTATAATGAGGCCGAAAAGGCGGGCGGCGACAAATACGCGAAGCTTTGTGTGTTGGCTTATCGCCAGGCTATAGCTGCGCATATATTGGTAAAAAGTCCGCAGGGCGAGATCTTATTTTTATCCAAAGAGAACTTTAGCAATGGCTCTATCAATACTGTGGATGTTACCTATCCATCGGCACCCTTATTCCTGATCTACAATCCAAGTTTGATGGAGGGGATGCTGAACGGGATCTTTTACTTTAGTGAAAGCGGTAAGTTCGCCCATGATTTTGCCGCGCACGATCTGGGTACTTACCCTATTGCCAATGGGCAAACTTATGGCGAGGGCATGCCGGTTGAAGAATCGGGCAATATGCTGGCGCTTACAGCTGCCATAGTTAAAGCCAATGGTAATAACCCTGCATATGCCAAAAAGCATTGGAAAGTTTTAACCGATTGGGCAAACTACCTAAGCAGGGAAGGGCTTGATCCGGCTAACCAGCTTTGTACCGATGATTTTGCGGGTCACCTGGCGCGTAATGCCAACTTATCGGCCAAGGCTATAGTAGGAATTGGATGCTATGCCCATCTTGCCGATCTGTTGGGCCAAAAAGCTGTTGCCGCTAAATACAGGGCTATGGCTAAAGAAATGGTAACTAAATGGATGAAAATGGCCGATGCCGGTGATCATTACTCCCTGGTATTTGATAAGCCGGAAACCTGGAGCCAGAAATACAATATTGTTTGGGATAAAATTTTAGGGTTAGATCTTTTTCCGCAATCGGTTTATGACCGCGAAATTAAATTCTATCTTACCAAACAAAACGAATTTGGTTTGCCTTTAGATAGCCGTAAAACCTATACCAAAAGCGACTGGATCATCTGGACTGCTACTTTGGCCAAAAACCAGGACGATTTTAAAGCCCTTGCCGCCCCGGTTTACAAGTACGCCATCGAAACCCCAACCCGTGTACCCCTAAGCGACTGGCACGAAACCACCGACGGCAAACAGGTTGGTTTCCAGGCACGCAGCGTTGTAGGAGGATATTTTATAAAGCAGCTGCAGGAAAAGTGGGCAGGGAAATAGAGTTGGGGAATAGAATCGAAAAACGGCGCTCACACAAAAATACACGTCATTGCGAGTATCCACCAGGATGATCCTGGAAAAAAAATGGGGATGACGTGTTTACTTATGCGAGTAATTGGCCCTGTCACCCTGAGCCTGTCGAAGGGTCGCGCGCAGAGGCCTTCACCCGCTATGCTTCGACAGGCTCAGCATGACAGCCCTTTTTTAACAATCACTGCATCTCACAACGAGAAGTGTATTTAAACGTATATTGAAAATCAGCGACTTACAAACACGTCATTATAAGGCACGAAGCAATCCCCGGCTTACAGAGCGCGGTTCTGTATAGTTAGGGATTGCTTCGTGCCTCGCAATGACGGTTTTTATACAGCCGTTTGTTTAAAAGCCAAGGTAATCTTGGCTCTTGTAACTTAAATCTTTTTCTATACTTTTATTGTATCAATGGAAACCAAAAACAACAAGAAAACCATCCGTGCCTGGGCTTTTTTCGATTGGGCCAATTCTGCCTATAACCTGGTCATCACTTCAACAATTTTCCCGGCTTACTATGTAGCAATCACCGCAAATGCTAAAAATGGCGACAGGGTAATGTTTTTCGGTAAAAGCTTTATTAATACAGCATTATCAAACTACGCGCTTGCTGTGGCTTATATGGTAATGGTTTTGCTTTTACCTATACTATCGTCAATTGCCGATTACAGGGGCAACAAAAAGATTTTTATGCAATTTTTTACCTGGCTGGGCTCCCTGTCATGCTGCGGGTTGTTTTTCTTCGGACCGGGTAACCTGGAGTTTGGAATAATTTGTTTTGCGCTTGCAGCTATTGGTTATAGCGGCGGCTTTGTTTTTTACAATTCCTATCTGCCCGAAATTGCAACCATCGATATGCAGGATAAAATAAGCGCCAAAGGGTTTACTTATGGCTATATCGGGAGCGTTATTTTACAGGTAATATGTTTGGTTTTTGTGCTTTCGCCCAAAACATTTGGACTAAACGGCGGCAGCGCAGCGCAGCTATCCTTTCTTTTGGTTGGTATCTGGTGGATAGTTTTTGCGTATATACCTTTCACCATATTGCCAAAAGGCAGCCCTAATGCGGTAACCCATCAGCATAATATTATTAAAGGCGGGTTTATTGAATTGGGTAAGGTTTGGGCGAAGGTTAAAACCATGCCTTTGTTAAAACGATTTTTGCCGGCTTTTTTCTTTTATTCTATGGGGGTACAAACCATTATGCTGGTTGCCGCCGGTTTTGGGGCCAAGGTGCTAAAGATGGAAACCAGCGGGCTGATAGAAATTATCCTGATCATACAAATAGTGGCTATAGGCGGCGCAACATTAATGTCGCGTTTATCGGCTATTTATGGTAACGTAAAAGTTTTAATACTGGTGGTAATTATCTGGGTAGCTGCATGTGTGGCGGCATATTTTATAACCACAATTCCGCAGTTTTACGTGCTGGCTATTATTGTTGGCTTAATTATGGGTGGTATCCAGTCTATGTCGCGTTCAACTTATTCCAAATATTTGCCCCAGAATATACCCGATACCGCCTCGTTCTTCAGTTTTTATGACGTTACCGAAAAGTTGGCCATAGTAGGCGGGATGTTCAGTTTTGCTTTTATAGAAGAGTTAACCGGCAGTATGCGCAACTCGGCATTGGCATTATGTGGTTTTTTTATTGTTGGATTGATATTATTGCTT
>NZ_JBFUKF010000299.1:0-6150 GCF_056400985.1 Mucilaginibacter sp. P4_G9
GGGCGGTACCGGCCTCGGTCCGGAGGGCTCTCAGCTGTTTAAGATAAACAGCAAATATTACCTTTTCAATATTACATGGCCACCGGGCCACGTACGCACTGTTATCATACACCGGGCAGATAAGATCACCGGCCCGTACGAAGGACGAATTGGCCTCCAGGATTTAGGTGTGGCACAAGGCGGATTGGTTGAAGCGCCAAATGGGGCCTGGTATTCTTATTTGTTCCGCGATTATGGCTCGGTGGGCCGTATTCCCTATTTGGTCCCTGTAAAGTGGGTGGATGGATGGCCCGTTTTGGGCACTGGCGGCAAAGTGACCGATACACTCGGCCTGCCGGCCGGTAAAGGTTTGATCCCGGGCATCGTCGCTTCAGACGATTTTACCCGTAAAAAAGGGGAACGTGCATTACCACTGGTTTGGCAATGGAACCATAACCCGGATAATAGTTTGTGGTCTGTTACCGCGCGGAAAGGCTATTTACGGCTCAGCACCGGCAGGATCGACACCAATTTCCTGGCGGCACGAAATTCATTGACACAACGCACTATCGGCCCGGTATGCTCCGGGACAGTTTCGCTCGACGTTTCTAATATGAAAGATGGCGATTTTGCGGGTTTGGGCCTTTTGCAAAAAAATTACGGGTTGGCTGGTGTCAAAATAACCGGGGATAGCAAAGCTATCGTCATGATCAATGCAAGCACCGGAAAACCTGTAGAAGCACAACAAATCCCCTTAAACCAAAAGATAGTATACTTTAAGGCGGAATGCAATTTTACGAACAGGAAAGACGTGGCAGATTTTTTTTATAGCCTGGACGGGAAAACGTGGATACCATTGGGCACRCAATTAAAAATGGCCTATACCTTCCCRCATTTCATGGGCTATCGTTTTGCTTTGTTTAATTATGCTACAAAAAATACAGGGGGAGCGGCTGACTTTGACTTTTTTCATATAACAGGTTCCATTTGATATCAATATTTTTTTTAATGGGAAGGTGGTTAACTATTGGGTGGGAAAGCCAGCCTGTTCGACCGGTACATCATATATGATATATACACACACGCATAAATTTAGAAGAACAATGAAAATCAGAAAGAAAGTATTGCAGGTAATAGCTCTTTTTGCTACAGCGGGGGCGCAGGCTCAAAACCCGAATATACAAGCCATTTATACAGCCGAGCCAGCGCATCCTATCAATTATAAATTAAAAATGAATACAGCAAGTAAAAGCATATTTACTCTTGTTTTCGCTATTATCGTCAGCTTATTAAGCACAAGTTCCCTTTCCGCACAAACTGTTTGGTTAGATCAACTGGATCTCAGCACGGCTTCGCAGGGCTGGGGCGTACCTAAAAAAAACAGGTCGGTTGATGGCAACATCATGACCATCGCAGGCAAAACTTTTGAGCGTGGCTTCGGCACGCACGCAGAAAGCTCTCTTTTTATTCAGCTCGATGGTAAGGCAAATTCGTTTACCGCGCAGGTTGGTATTGATGATGAGGTGAAACAACATCAGCCCGCCGTAGAGTTTATTGTATTCGGCGATGGAGCGAAGCTTTGGTCGAGCGGTGTAATGCATGCAGGCGATACTGCCCGGCTATGTAATGTGAAACTTTCGGGTGTGAAAAAACTTGAGCTGCGGGTAACAGAGATAGGGCACAACAATCATGCCGACTGGGCAGATGCAAAATTTGAGGCGGCTGGCGTAGCAACTTTTGCTACTTATTATCCTGTTCCAAGTGAGCCTTACATTCTTACCCCTAAGCCATCGGCAAAACCGAAGATCAATAGCGCAAGCGTTTTCGGTGTCCGCCCGGGCTCGCCGTTTCAATTCAGGATACCTGCCACCGGAGACCGGCCAATGACCTTTATGGTTACCGGCTTGCCTCAGGGACTAAAGCTGGATCAAAAAACAGGACTTATCACCGGTAAGCTTGTAACAGCCGGCACTTACGTTATTCAATTGAAGGCAAAGAATGCGAAAGGTATAGCCGAAAAAAGTTTACGCATTATCTGTGGTGATAAAATTGCACTTACCCCGCCAATGGGTTGGAACAGTTGGAATTGTTTCGCCGGAGAGGTTTCTGCCGAGAAAGTTAAGCGCACTGCGGAAGTAATGGTGAAAACCGGACTTGTAAATTACGGATGGAATTACGTAAATATTGACGACTACTGGCAAAATAACCGCGATTCGAAAGATCCTTCCCAGCAAGGTAAGTTCCGGGACGACGCTGGTAATATAGTTCCTAATAAAAGGTTTGGAGATATGAAATCCCTGACAGACTATGTGCATGGTTTAGGTTTAAAGATCGGCATTTATTCCAGTCCTGGTCCCTGGACCTGTGATGGCGGTGCCGGTAGCTATGGTTATGAGCGGCAAGATGCCGAAAGTTATGCCAAATGGGGTTTCGATTACCTGAAATACGATTGGTGCAGCTATGGAGGAGTGCTAAATGGAATACCTGATAACGACCCAAACAAAGTAGTCTTAATATCTTACAATGGAGGTTATCAATTGTCTACCGCCGTCAAACCATACAAAATAATGGGAGATTATATCCGTCAGCAACCCCGCGACATTGTTTTCAGCTTGTGTCAGTACGGAATGTCGGATGTTTGGAAATGGGGCGATTCGGTAGGTGGAAACACCTGGCGTACAACGAATGATATAACAGACAACTGGTCCAACGTTAAAAGTATTGCATTAGCTCAGGATCAGTCTGCAGCCTGGGCTAAACCCGGTAACTGGAACGATCCGGATATGCTGGTTGTAGGAACAGTAGGCTGGGGTAGCCCGCATCCCACCATGCTTAAACCAGATGAACAGTATCTTCACTTCAGCCTTTGGAGCCTTTTCTCTGCGCCTCTGCTAATTGGTTGCGATATGGAAAAGCTGGATGCCTTTACCCTGAATTTATTAACAAACGATGAAGTTATTGCCGTTAATCAGGATGCTCTTGGCAAACAGGCTACCTGTGTTCAGACTATCGGAGATCTGCGCATTTATGTAAAAGAATTGGAGGATGGCAGCCGTGTAGCAGGCTTTTGCAATTTCGGTCTGGAGAAAGTGGATATCTCTTACAAGGATCTGAAAAAGCTTGGTATTTCAGGAAAGCAAAAGGTGCGTGATCTTTGGCGTCAGAAAGATATTACAACAATCCATGCGGACAAAGAGGCTCTTTCGGTTAAGGTTCCGGTGCATGGAGTGACTCTGTACAAATTTACGCCGGTTAAATAACAGGATAAGATATCTTAAGCTGAGCTCGATTTATAACTATGCGATTTGTAAGAGCCTGTTTAAATTTATGTCGTGAGAATGTCTGTTACAGAGCGGAAAGGGTATTTACGGCTCACCACCGGCAGGATTGATACCAATTTCCTAACGGCACGAAATTCATTGACACAACGCACTATTGGCCCGGTATGCTCCGGGTCAGTTTCGCTCGACATAAAAATGAAAAAATTGGAAATATATCTTAATGTTATTATGCTTGCAGCCCCGGTTGTTTGCTGGGCGCAAAGCTATCAAAAAACGACATTAGTTTTACAACCAGAGTTCACGCTATTCGAATAAAATAATGAAAATAAACAAACGGATATCATTAGTGTTTTTTACACTATTCCACTTTTTTCAAACATCCGGTTATGCCCAGGTAACTTTGCCAAAAGTGTTTGGCGACAATATGGTTTTGCAAAGAGGCATAAAAATTCCTGTTTGGGGAAAAGCAACTCCGGGTTCTTTGATTGTTGCAACGCTTGGTAAAGTAAGTACAGAAGCAAAAACTGATAAAGACGGCAAATGGATGTTGCATTTTCCGAAGTTTAAGGCAGGTGGCCCTTATGATCTCAAAATTTCTGAATCAGGAAAGCCGGAATTAGCAATCAAACTAACGGGGATTCTTATCGGGGATGTCTGGCTGGCTTCGGGTCAATCCAATATGGAATGGCAGGTACAGYAGGCGCTGGATGCTCCGAATGAAATTGCCAAAGCTGATTTTCCGCAAATTCGCTTTCTTGTGGTAGAACATGATATTAAGCTTAGTCCTCAATCTGATTTTTTATCGGGTAAGTGGAAACTATGCGACACAAATAATGTGAAGCAGCTCTCGGCGGTAGCCTATTATTTTGCCCGTAAAATACATAAAGAGCAAAACGTACCAATCGGTATTATTCAAAGTACCTGGGGAGGAACGCCGGTACAAACATGGACAAGCCGGGAAATACAGCTTACATCGGCTGCTACCAGGGCAAAAATGCTTGCAGGTGATACGCTGACTCAAAATAATGTTGTAAAAGATAGCCTGGATATGATACGTTTTTGGGACATCGTTTATCATCCACAGAATAATACTGATAAAACTGTTCCCTTACCGGATTATGTCGATTCTGGCTGGACCGCGGTTGAGATGCCCCGGCTGGTTAAAGATTTTGGGATCGGAAAATATGAAGGGATGATGTGGTTACGTAAAAAAATTGTGTTACCGCCATCCTTTGCAGGAAAAAATTTGGTGCTGAATATTGGCCATCCTGAACTGAATTACTCCCTTTATTTTAATGGTGCCGAAATATGTAAAGCGATTTGGAATAGCAATCCAAAACAATCTTTTACCATTCCGGCCGACCTGGTTAAAAACGGAGAAAATACCATTGCTATCAGAATGGCTATGTTGTGGGGCGGTGGCGGATTGAACCCTCCGGCCGAAAATATTTATATTGCCGATGAGGATGCTAAGATTTCTTTAGCAGGAAAATGGTTGTATAAAACAAATGTTGAACCTGCTCTTCCTAAAATCCACAATTACCAAAATTACCCTGCGGTGCTGTTTAATGCCATGATTAATCCGTTAATTCCTTTTGGGGTCAAAGGATTTATCTGGTACCAGGGCGAGGCGAATGCTTCGGAAGCTTACCGCTATAGGGAATTATTCCCAATGCTGATCAACGACTGGCGACAACGCTGGCATCAGGGTAACCTTCCTTTTTTATATGTTCAGTTGGCAAACTTCAAAAAAGAAGATCCGCTTCCTGCTGAAAGTGAATGGGCTGAACTGAGAGAAGCGCAGACACTAACACTGTCACAACCCAATACAGGTATGGCTTGCATAATAGATATCGGCGATGCAAACAGTATTCATCCGACAAATAAGCAGGAGGTAGGCCGCAGGCTGGCCCTGATAGCGGAAAAAAAAGCTTATGGGAAAAATGTTATTGCCTCGGGGCCAATGTATAAAAACTTCGTTGTCAAGGGTAAAGCTATAATCATAAGTTTTACCGGGACAGGTTTAGGACTTGCTACCCGGGATGCAGCTTCACTAAAAGGATTTGCGATTGCCGGAGATGATAAAAAATTCTATTGGGCATCGGCCAGGATCGAAGGTGATAAGGTAATAGTTAGTTCGGATAAGGTAAATATACCCGTAGCCGTACGTTATGCGTGGGCCGACAACCCCGTTTGTAACCTTGTTAACAAAGAAGGGCTGCCGGCCGTACCTTTCAGAACAGATGAATGGAAGGGAATTACCCAAAAGTGATTTCAGCAAGTTGAGCCTTAAAGAAGATGAGGATTTTATAGAGTTAGGATCCCGTTACTTCAAAAAAATATAAATCAATATGAAACAAAATAATACAAACAAAATTACATGGAATGTTGGCGCAATAGCTACAGTCCTGCTGTTTTTGGCAGGGAACATTGCCTGCTATGGTCAGGGTATTGATAAAACTGAGCGAAAGCAATTATTTGATAATAACTGGAAATTTTTTCAGCGAGATACTATATCTGCAAAATCAAGGGATTTTAGTGATATGGCCTGGCGAAACCTTGATTTACCGCACGATTGGAGTATCGAAGGGAAAATAAGTCCTAAAAATCCGACGGGCGGAGCCGGTGGATACTTTCCTGCAGGAATAGGCTGGTACCGGAAAGCTTTCAAAGCCCCGGCTGAATGGAAAGGCAAAAAGATTTCCATTTACTTTGAAGGAGTTTATATGAATTCTGAAGTTTTTATTAACGGAAAATCGCTTGGCGTTCGTCCGTATGGTTATTCATCATTCAGTTATGATCTTTCGCCTTATTTGGACTTTAACAAAGAAAATGTCATAGCTGTACGGGTAGACAATTCTCAACAAATAAACAGCAGGTGGTACAGTGG
>NZ_JBFUKF010000300.1:0-6144 GCF_056400985.1 Mucilaginibacter sp. P4_G9
ATACAGCAGATGCCTGCAAAATGGGTGCAACTTCTGCTTCGATATGCTCAATAGCCTGTTGCAGAAACAGTTTTCTGTCGCCAAGGTTGCTGCCCAAAAGTAAAAAAACATCAATCATGTTGTAACAAATATTATAGAACAGGCTCTTAACATTATACGGTATTGAATTACTAAGTTTGCATAGTTAAAAAGATTTATAACATTAATGAAACAATTCTTCAAATTCGTTCTGGCCACCATGTTCGGGGTATTTTTAGTAACAGTGATTCTGGCTTTTGTAGTTGTAGGTTTGGTGGTAGCCGCAGGAAGTGAAAAAACGGTGGATGTTGAATCAAATTCGGTACTACACATGGCTTTTACTACTGCTATTACAGAGCGTACACCCAATAATCCCCTGGCCGGACTAAGCTTTTTAGGGTTGAACAGCGAAAAATCAATCGGTCTGAATGATATTTTGGCGAACATAAAAAAAGCAAAAACCGACAAAAACATCAAAGGCATTTTTCTTGATGAAAGCTATATGACATCGGGCCAGGCTACTACCGAAGAGATTCGCAATGCCTTAATCAACTTTAAAAAATCAGGGAAGTTCGTTGTAGCCTACTCCGAAATTTATACCCAGGGATTTTATTACCTGGCATCCGTAGCCGATAAGGTTTACATGAACCCTAAAGGTTTTTTTGAATTTACCGGCTTTAGCCAACAAGTAACCTTTTTAAAAGGGGCATTTGATAAACTGGGCATTGATGTGCAGGTTATTAAGGTTGGAACATACAAAAGTGCAGTTGAACCTTTAGTCCTTACCAAAATGAGCGACCCTAACCGCTTACAGGTTACCTCCTATTTAGGTTCGTTATATGATCATTTTTTAACCGGCATCAGCAAAAGCAGGGGAATTAATAAAGATTCGTTATTTAATTATGCAAACAACGGCCGCATTCAGTTTCCTGAGGATGCTTTAAAATTAAAGCTGATTGACGGCTTGAAATACAAGGATGAGCTATTGGATGAGTTGAAACACCGTACAGGTACTGGTTCAAAAAGCAATCTTGCCAGTGTTGATCTTGATGAATACACCAAAAGCAAGAGTGATGACAAGGGAGATGATGATGCTTCATCAAACAACCGTATTGCCATTGTTTACGCTAATGGTGAAATATCAGGTGGCGAAGGCGACGATAACAGCATAGGATCTGAAAGAATCTCGAAAGCAATCCGCAAAGTACGGTTAGATAATAAGGTAAAAGCTGTTGTACTCCGAGTAAATTCACCAGGTGGCAGTTCGTTGGCATCTGATGTGATCTGGCGTGAAGTGGCAATGACAAAAAAGGTAAAACCTATTATTGTTTCTATGGGCGATTATGCCGCATCGGGCGGTTATTATATTAGCTGCGCCGCGGATTCAATTATTGCCGAACCGAACACCATAACCGGGTCGATAGGTATTTTTGCCATATTACCCAACATGCAAAAGCTATTTAATGATAAACTGGGTGTTACTTTTGATGGTGTAAAAACCGGTAAATACGCCGATCTGGGCGATATCAGCCGTCCGCTGAGCGCCGAAGAAAGAGCCATTTTGCAAAACAGTGTAAATCACGGTTATGACGATTTTACCAAAGCAGTAGCCGCCGGCCGTGGTAAAACACAGGCTTACATTAACAGCATTGGCCAGGGCCGCGTGTGGACTGGTACCCAGGCCGTAAAACTTGGTTTGGTTGACCGCCTGGGTAATATCCGCGATGCCATTGCATCGGCAGCTAAAAAGGCCAAACTTAAAAACTACAAGCTGGTAAGCTACCCCGAGCAAAAAAGCTTTTTCAAACAACTGGATGGCGACGTAACAAGTCAAATGAAAACCAAAATGATGCAGTCAGAATTGGGCGATAACTATCGTGTTTATCAGCAAATAAAGGGCATTACGCAAATGATGCGCACCCCGCAGGCAAGGTTGCCTTATGATATTGTGATCAAGTAAGTTTTATTTTATATTTTGAAAGAAAGAGCTGTCCGGATGGATGGCTTTTTTTATTTTATCAAATAGCTCACCTTCTCAAATAAGCATTGGGCACATTCTTAGGCGTATAATCAATCCCAAAAGCATGCTTTATTAATAAAGTAACAACTTCCATTACCGTTTTTTCTTTCCGGTGCACCTGGGGTAATGAGCCCATCATGGCATAACTTATAGGATTAATGGCAGGCATAAGTGTTTCCCATTCGTAACCTTTACCCCAGATGAGGCCTTTAACCGTAATTAATAACTCTGCCCCGTTTTGTAACAGAAAGTGAAGCATATCGATGGAGCTGTTTCCATTTTGATTTACTGTATGAAAGATTGGCGTATGTCCGCCAAAACCATATTCGTCAATGGCGGCTTTCGCGTTTATATCTGCACCGTTTTGTAATAGCAGTTCGGCGCATTCAAGGCTGTTGTACTCTGCGCAAAAATGCATGAGAGTTCCACCGGCGAACGAAGTATAGGCATTATTATATAAAGAGTACGCTTTAAAAACAACTGCAGGGTCATCGCCAATGCAAGCTTTCAAACTTTCTGCATCGTGGGCCAACACAGCCAGCAGCGCCTTATCCTCGAACTCCAGCCCGGCATCAATAAAAGCCCTTATGCAATCTTTAAACTTAGGGCTGCGATAATACATCTCCACCATGGTTGTAAATAGTGGCATACCATCATGAACTTCGTTGGGATTGCCACCATCGCCAAAATATTTTTGGATCCCTTCAACAGCATGAACTTCGATGGCGTAAAGGATTTGGTTATAATCGGGCATGATATTTTTTATATAAAATTAGGCAATTTCTTTATGCATTAATCCTTCTTTTACACCTTGGTTCCGTAATCCTTAAAAAACACCCCGCGCTCAAAACAAACACTCCTGCTACACTGTCTTTACAATGGCTTTTTGTACTTTTACAGCTTCAATTTCACAATGGAAAACAAACCCATAGCCCGCACGCTTCGTTTACTATCGCAACTCATGGAACTGCATGAGGTTAATCCCTTTAAAATTAAGTCGATAGCTAATGCTGCCTTTAAAGTTGATAAACTGCCTTTCTCTATCGCCGGTAAAACGTTAGAGCAACTGGAAAAAGTAGATGGTATTGGCAAAAGCATAGCAGGTAAGATTATTGAACTTTTTGAAACCGGCACCATGGCCGAGATGGACGAATTACTGGCCAAAACCCCCGAAGGTGTGGTGGAAATGATGCACATTAAAGGCATTGGCCCCAAAAAAGTGGCAATCATTTGGAAGGAACTGGGAATTGAGAACACCGGTGAACTTTTTTATGCCTGTAACGAAAACCGACTGATAGAGGCCAAAGGTTTTGGATTGAAAACGCAGGAAGAGATTCGCAAAGCAATCGAATTCAGGATGGCCAGCAACGGCAAGTTCCTGTTTGCGCAGGTGGAGAAAGAAGCCAATGACCTGATGGATATGGTTAAAGCTGTATTTCCTGGTGCACTGAAGCATTTTGCAGGTGAGTTTCGCAGATTGAATGATATTATTACCGAGATCGTGATTGTCATAGGCAGTATTGACCAGGGAATTGCTTATAACACTTTTTTAGAATCGGAGATATTGCAAAATGTAACGCAGAATGAAAATCATATTTCGGGCGAGTTGAAAAACGGTTTGCTGGTTGATATAGTTTGCGTGGAGAAGGGCGACTATTACCTGGAATTGTTTATGAATACTGGTACAGACGACCATGTACAGGCTGTTCTTGATCGCGTTAATAGTCCGCTTGACCAGCCCGAAACCGAGGAATTGATATACACCAAAGCGGGCTTAGCCTGGATACAGCCCGAATTGCGGGAGGGTACAACCTTTTTTGAAAAAGCTGAAAAAAATGAGTTGCCAACACTTATCATTACACATGATTTAAAGGGCAGTTTACATAACCACAGTACGTGGAGTGATGGTGTAAACACAGTTGAAGAAATGGCCCTTTACTGCAGGGACAACCTGAAACTGGAATACCTGGGCATGTGCGACCATAGCAAAAGCGCTTTTTATGCCAAAGGCTTAAGTATTGAAAGGGTATTACAACAGCAGGAAGAAATTGACCACCTGAACAAAAAACTTAATGGCTTTCATATTTTTAAAGGTATCGAATCGGATATATTATATGATGGCTCGCTGGATTACCCTGATGAGATATTGCAAAAGTTTGATTTTATAGTGGCATCGGTTCACTCTATTCTTAAAATGAGTGAAGATAAAGCTACATCGAGGTTGATTGCCGCTATCGAAAATCCGTATACTACTATACTGGGCCATCCAACCGGGCGGTTGTTGCTAAGTCGCGGCGGCTACCCTATTAACCATAAAAAAGTAATAGATGCATGCGCAGCAAATAATGTAGTGATTGAAATAAACGCCAACCCGTTAAGACTTGATCTTGACTGGCGCTGGCACCAATATGCGTTGGAAAAAGGTGTTTGGCTGTCTATAAACGCCGATGCCCACCGTTTGGAAGGCCACCTGGATATGCATTATGGCGTTTTAGCCGCCCGTAAAGGTGGCTTATATAAGGAAATGTGTTTAAATGCGTTATCACTACCAGAAATTACCAAAGTATTTGAAAAGAAAAAGTTGGCAGTAAAATAGAAAGGACGAAGGACTTTCGGACAAAGGACTAATGACTAAGATAAAGGACTAAGGATTGAAAGAAAAGGGATGAAAATCCCATCACTTAATGATCAATAGCCTAATGACTAAACAAGAATGATAGATAAAATACGTTCAATACAATCATCAGATACTAAACCTACTATATTGGTAATAGGTGATTTAATGATAGACCATTATATTATTGGCGGTGCCACCCGCCTATCGCCCGAGGCACCAGTGCCTATTGTAAATGTAAAAAAAGAAACGTATACCCTTGGCGGTGCGGGTAACGTAGTACAAAACCTGGTATCACTGGGTGCAAAGGTAACAGTGGCCGGTGTTATTGGCGACGACACTTCAGCATCGCAGGTTATAGATATATTAACTGAAGAAGGTGTAGAAACGCATACCATTATTAAAGATGGTAGTCGTCCTACTACCGTTAAAACCAGGGTTTTGGCTGGGAGTCACCAGTTGGTAAGAGTGGATAGAGAGGTTACCGATGCAGTGTCTTTAGCTATTGAAGATGAACTGATTGGTAAATTAGCCACCTATATTGCGCAGGCAGATATGGTGGTGTTGTCCGATTATAATAAAGGTTTATTTTCGCCATCCTTAACTCAAAAGATTATAATTGAAGCCAATAAACACGGCAAAAAAGTAGTAATAGATCCAAAAGGTTTAAATTACGAAAAATATAAAGGTGCCTTCATCATTAAACCCAACCGCAAGGAACTGGCCGAAGCAGCTAAAACCGAAAAGATTAATTCGCTCGAAAGCTTACAACAGGCCGCGAAGGTTATATTTGAACAAACCGGTACAGAATATATAGTAGTTACCCTATCAGAGGAAGGCATGGTGATACTAAGCGAGTTAACACACAAACTATTACCGGTAAAAGCCACCGAGGTATTTGATGTAACCGGTGCCGGCGATACAGTACTGGCAACCATGGCTTATTTTATAGCAGCCGGGCTAACAGTTGAAGAAGCCTGCGAACTGGCCAACCATGCTGCTGCTATAGTTATAAGGCAAGTAGGCAGCGCCACCACTACTATTGACGAAATAGTTAAAGACATGGAGAAAGGCTGATTTGCGGAGTAAGGACAAAGAGATAAAGGATTATTGCGCCCAACACACATTATAAAAAAATTAAAACTATAAAATGGTTTTAGACCAACTTAAAGATCATCAGAATACTGTACAACTGTTAATTGACACACTTACTGGCGATATTGAAACTGCCTGCGAAATGATGACCACTACCCTAAAAAATGGCAATAAGGTATTGTTTGCCGGTAACGGCGGCAGCGCTGCAGATGCACAACATCTTGCGGCCGAATTGACCGGCAGGTTTGTGAAAGAAAGAAAGGCTTTTCCGGGTATTGCGTTAACCGTTGATACTTCGGCAATTACGGCTATTGCAAACGATTACCACTATGATAGGGTATTTTCGCGCCAGGTAGAAGCATTTGCCCGCCCGGGCGATCTGTTTATCGGGATTTCG
>NZ_JBFUKF010000301.1:0-6139 GCF_056400985.1 Mucilaginibacter sp. P4_G9
GTGTATGATTGACTCTGTAGGAGTCACGTGTTTATAGCAAAAATAAAACCCAGAAACCCGGCTCCGTAGGTGCCTCCTGCTTGTTTGCCCATGGTGATTCTGCATTTTGTTTTTTGACAGGGACACGCCACATATGCCCTATATTATTATATTAGCTAAATGAATAGTTGGTTTAAGAGTTATAAAGGCATCATATTCCTGATAGGGGGCATTATTGCCGGCAGTATTGCCGGTATATTTTTGGGTGATAAGGTTAACATCATCAAACCCATAGGCGATATTTTCCTTAACCTGCTGTTCACAGCGGTTGTTCCGCTGGTTTTCTTCGCTATCGCGTCGGCCATTGCGGGGTTGGATAGCTCTAATAAACTGGGCAAATTATTGGGTATTACTTCGCTTGTATTTGTAGGCACCGTACTTGTTGCAGCCATAATAACTATTATCGCCATCTGGATCTTCCCCATACACCAGCATTTAGTGGCCAGTCCAATTACCGAAGCCATTGTTAAAAAACCACTTGGCGATCAATTAACCAATTTATTTACTACCAGCGAATTTTATGAGCTGCTCTCCCGTAAAAGCATGATGGCCATGATCATATTTTCGGTGCTGATAGGTTTTGCCACCCTACGCTCGGGTGAAAAAGGTGCTGCCTTCGCACGTTTTCTGCATAGCGGCAACGAGGTGTTTAAAAATATCTTTATCCTTATCATGAAACTGGGTCCAATTGGTTTGGGGGCCTATTTTGCCTACCAGGTTGGCGTATTCGGTCCGCAGTTATTTGGAGGATATGCCCGCTCAATGGCTTTGTACTATGGTGTGGGTGCATTTTATTTTGTGGTGATATTTAGTCTTTACGCGTTTATAGCAGGTGGTGTAACTGCAGTAAAAAGATACTGGCGTAATAACATTATCCCATCGGCAACAGCAGTAGGTACCTGCAGCAGCATTGCCACCATACCGGCAAACCTTGATGCGGCAAAAAAAATGGGCATTTCAGATGTTATTGCCAACGTTACCATCCCGTTGGGTGGTACACTGCATAAAGATGGTTCAAGCATCTCATCCATTGTAAAAATGGCTGTGGTATTTGCCTTGTTCGGTAAAAGTTTTAACAGTGCCGATACCATAGCTATTGCCCTGGCCATGACGGTTTTGGTTAGTTTGGTAGAAGGCGGCATCCCCAATGGTGGCTATATTGGCGAATTGCTGTTCATATCTGCCTATGGTTTCCCGCCCGAGGCTCTCCCCCCGGCCATGATCATAGGGACATTGGTTGATCCTATGGCAACTTTGCTAAATGCCACAGGCGATACCGTAGCCGCGATGCTGGTTTCCCGGTTTGTAGATGGAAAAAACTGGTTGTCACCAGCCCCCCGCCAATTGGAAGAGAAATAGTAATCAGTTTTTCCCGTATGTATAGTGCAGATGGGTGATGAGTGTGTCTCTGATCTAAGCCAAATAATTATATTTGCTAAACAAGCCTTAATACATCATCCATGCTGCATATTTTATACATCATAGCTATTATTGCCGAAGCCATGACTGCTGCCCTATCTGCCGGGCGAAGGGACATGGATTGGGTAGGCGTTTGTATTATAGCATGGGTTACCGCATTAGGAGGCGGTACTGTGCGTAATATTTTATTTAACCATTACCCCATGAGCTGGGTTGAGCACCCCGAGTACCTGTTGATAACCGCCGGGGCCGCTATACTGGCTGCAGTAATAGCCAGGCTCATGACCAAAATGAAAACGCTTTTCCTGTACCTTGATGCTTTGGGTTTGGTAGTGTTTACCATTATAGGTTGCCAAATAGCCCAGGAAATAAACCTGCCTGCTACCATCATTCTATTAAGCGGTATGATAACAGGTTGCGCCGGTGGTGTACTGCGCGATGTATTATGTAACGAAGTGCCGCTGTTGTTCCGCAAAGAAATTTACGCCAGTGCCGCTATTGTTACCGGGGCGGCATACCTGGGTATGGAATATTTGGGCGTACCTGCAGGTGTGGCAATTGTTATAGCCTGCACCATTGGCCTTGGGCTGCGTTTGCTATCCATCAAATACAATTGGCAAATGCCAAAATTTGTTTATCGCGAGGAATGGCATTAGGCTATTTTAGCGTTATGTCAACAGTGAATTGACGCTTAGTATTTAGTCGAAAGTCTTAAGTCTTAAGTTCTAAGTCAAAAAAAGAACAAATTCGGCTTATGACTTACTACTTAGTACTGTTGACTTGACATTAGCGTCTTTTTATTCCTGTCATTTAAAAAGTTGCCCATTTTTTCTACTTTATCTGTGCCAATCACATCAACGCCTAAGCCTATTAAGGCACGCCATGCGGTTTTGCTATCCGGTGTTTCCCAAAAGCGAATCATTTTACCGGCATTGTGTACGCTATCAATTACGCCAAGCAATTTGGCAGTCTCAGCCTTGGAGATCTTACCCCTGCCCTTCCACTGGCTGTATTTGGTAAAATTATAGCTCAGCAAACTTATGCGCTGCCATTGCTGCGTGGTAAATCCGGTTATGTGATCAACATCAAATGTGAGCCAGGTTGGGTAATTAGCAAGGTCGGCCGCTGGCGGTACCCCGCCGGTTATTACTACATGCAACCTGCCCGGCAATCCGTTAACCACAGCGTAATCCATCAGCGGCCCCAGTTCTTTTATAATCAAAGGCATCAGGATATGATAATCTACCTTTAAATCAATCAGGAGCCTTAACTGCCTTGCCGTATCCACCTTGAGTTTTTTTACCAGGGGATCGATATACATTTTTTTTAACGTACGTTCTGCCCTGATCTCTTTTTCGGAATGGGCAACCATTAGTTTACCATTAACGGCGAACACATCTGCCTCTATAGAACCAAAACCTTTATCATAGGCCCCATAAAACGGGTTCTTATTTACATAATCGTTATGCGCATGGGCGTCGGCCACAGTATAGATTTGCTTTTTTTGCGCAAAAACAACATTGGCAGCGTTAAGAAACGCCGCCAATGTGATTGTTATTTTTAGTAGTTTGTTCATGGTTTCTTATGGAGCACTAAGTCATCCTGAACTTGTTTCAGGATCCCACAGGGCAGGTGACCGTTATGCCGTACACTTTGCAGATGGGATGCCGAAACAAGTTCGGCATGACTTCGGGTTTCATTTAAAATCCCCCCTTTAGGGGGTTAGGAGGCATCTATTTCTCATTCGATAACGAATATGGCACATCGCTATCCTTTACTCCCCTTGTTTTATTAGGTTGCGGAGCCATGTTAAAATTGATAGTAGCACCTTTTAATAATTCCTTATGGCTCAACCAGGTAAGATCATAAGGCTTACCATCAAAATTCACGGTATTAACGTACCTGTTGGCGTAGCTGTTATTAGCTGCGTTTATGGCTACTGTTTTACCGTTTTCGAGCTTGAGGGTAATTTTCTTAAACAGGGGCGCTCCCAATACATACTGATCGCTTGCAGGTGTAACCGGATAAAAACCCATTGCCGAGAACACATACCAGGCCGACGTTTGTCCGTTATCCTCATCGCCGCAATAGCCATCTGGTGTAGCTTTGTATAACTTGTTCATTACATCGCGCACATGCAATTGGGTTTTCCAGGGCTCACCTGCGTAGTTGTACAGGTAAATCATGTGCTGGATGGGCTGGTTACCATGTGCATACTGGCCCATATTTACAATCTGCATCTCACGGATCTCATGAATAGTTTCGCCGTAATAGCTGTCATCAAAAATTGGCGGCAGGGTAAATACAGAATCAAGCTTGGTTATAAACTGCTTTTTTCCGCCCATAAGGTTAATCAAGCCCTGGATATCATGAAAAACACTCCAGCTATAATGCCAGCTGTTACCCTCGGTAAAGGCATCGCCCCATTTTAGCGGGCTAAACGGTGTTTCAAATGAACCATCTTTATTTTTACCGCGCATTAACCCGGTAGTGGGGTCAAAAAGGTTACGGTAGTTCATGCTGCGCTTTTTATAAACATCGGTCTCTGATGCCGGCTTACCTAAGGCTTTGCCTAATTTATAAATAGTAAAATCGTCATAGGCATACTCCAATGTACGGGCGGCATTTTCGTTGATCTTTACATCGTAGGGCACATATCCCAGTGTGTTATAATACTCCACGCCCTCGCGGCCTGTGGCTGCGGGGCCTTTGTTGTTAGCGCCATGGATCAAAGCCTCGTATAATGTATTGATATCATAGCCCTTGCCGCCTTTTAAATAAGCTTCGGATACTACCGAGGCAGAGTTATTACCGATCATTACTGCAGAATATCCGGGGCTCGACCACTCGGGCAGCCATCCTCCTTCTTTATAATCGTTAATCAAGCCTTCCTGCATCTCTTTATTGATAGACGGATAAACCAGGTTCAGGAAAGGATATAAAGCCCTGAAGGTATCCCAAAAGCCTGTACCGGCAAATTTATATCCCGGGAACACTTTACCTGTTGACGCGCTGTAATGCACAATTTTATTATCAGCATCTATCTCGTATAATTTATTGGGGAAGAAAACCATGCGGTAAAGGCACGAGTAAAAGGTTCGCGTTTGATCGATAGTACCACCTTCAACGGTTAAGCGGCTAAGGGTTTTGTTCCAAACGGCTTTTGCTTTTTGCTCGGTAACATCAAAACTATCGTTACCAACTTCTCTTTTAAGGTTTAGCTCCGCTTGTTCTATACTAATAAATGATGAAGCTACCTTTAAATGTACCTTTTCGCCATGTGCAGTTTTAAAGCCGATCAACGCGCTTGCATGTTCGGCCTTCAGTTCAAGCCCGTCGCTTAATGTGGTATCACTGTAGGTTTGTGCCAGGGTTATTGCCTTATCTACATAAATAACAAAATAGTTTTTGAAATTTTTTAAAGGCCCGCGGGCATATTTGGTAGAGTAACCTACTATCTTTTTCTCACCGGGGATGATCTTTACATAGGAGCCTTTATTTAGCGCGTCGATCACAATAAATGAGCTGTCGGTTTTAGGATAGGTGAACCTAAACTGGGCCGCCCTTTCGGTTGGGGTGATCTCGGTAGTTACATCATGATCGGCAAGATACACGCTGTAGTAGTATGGTTTGGCAATCTCGGCCTTATGCGAAAACCAGCTTGCCCTGCCATTTTGCGATACTTTTAAATGTTTGGTAACCGGCATTATAGCAAACTGCCCATAATCGTTCATCCAGGGCGATGGCTGGTGAGTTTGTTTAAAGCCGCGTATTTTATGAGCATCGTAAGTATAAGCCCATCCATCGCCCATTACGCCGGTTTGCGGAGTCCAGAAATTCATGCCCCATGGTAAGGCAATGGCCGGATAGGTGTTACCGTTTGACAGGTCGTAATGCGAGTCGGTACCCATTAAGGGGTTAATATACTCAACAGGGTCGGTTACTTTATTTACCTGTTGTGCCAATGCAGATGTAACAGTTATAAAAAATGAACCAATAAGTATAAATTTTTTCTTCATGCTTAGCTATTAAACGTTTTTTAATTTTAACTGTAAATATAAAAGACCAGCTGTAATAGCCGGTCTTTTATATTGTATTATATTTATTACCACCCGGTGTTTTGGGTGAGCTTACTATTGGTGCTGATCTCGCGTTGCGGGATAGGCCATAAGTAATACTGGGCCTTCATGGTAACACCTTGCTCGTTTGCGGTAGATGTTGCGTCGCCAAATGTATTATTGGTTACATCATAAATCATGTGGGTACGCTGAATATCAAAATAGGCCTTATTTTCATAAGCCAACTCGTGGTAGCGCTCTTTCCAAACCTCAGCACGGAAAGCAGCCTGGCTTAGTGCGCCTATAGGGGCCAGTTGCGCACGGGCCCTTATTTTATTAAGTTGTGCTATAGCTAAAGTATTGGGTGCACCTTCTGCTTCGTTGCTTGCTTCTGCATAAATCAGCATAGCTTCCGGCAAGCGCAAAAAGGTCCAGTTTTCATCACTCTGGCCATTACCTAAAGCACTCTCTACGTGAAAATATTTATAAAGTGCGTGCTCGCCAAAGGTTATAATGCTTCCATCCTTAAATGATGGATAGCTTGAAAAATAAAACTGTCTTTCCTGGGCACGTAAGTCGCCCGCCGCATAGCTGTTAAAGAACCCATTAGTAGGGATCATAGC
>NZ_JBFUKF010000302.1:0-6137 GCF_056400985.1 Mucilaginibacter sp. P4_G9
ATGTATTGATGTGCGTGGGCAGCAAATTCGCGGTTATTTGTGCCGATAGCATTCCAAACCCGCATGAGCGTATTACGGTTTTAGAATCACTCAAGTCATCCCAAAAAGAAGTAGTTTCTATCAACTTTGAACAAATGAACCGGTTTGCGGGTAATATGCTTGAAGTGAAAAACAATAAAGGCGAAACGCTGATCGTAATGTCGAAAAACGCTTTTGATGCATTAGACGGGGATCAAAAATCTACGCTGGAAAAATATGGCAGGTTGGTTTATGCTGATATCAACACTATTGAAACCAATGGAGGCGGCAGTGCCAGGTGCATGATGGCTGAGGTGCATTTGCCATTAAGTTCGTAATCGATGTTTATAGATTATAGCGAATTTCCATCTCACCTACCATGGTCTATGAATTCTGATCTATAGCGAACAAACAAATTACATTCAAACTATAAATTTTATCCCAACAAATAGCGGTTTATTCCGTTTAAAAATCACATTTTTGCCCCAAATTTTTTAAGGATGCAGAGTTACCAGGAATTTCTTGATTTAAGTGTAGGTTTCCCACAGGATGGTTTTGAGATCATCGACGATGAACTATACTTTCAGGACCTTAATTTGATGGAGATGATTGAAACGTATGGTACCCCCCTGCGCTTCACTTATCTGCCCATGATATCTAAAAAGATACAGCAGGCAAAGCTGTTATTCCAGCAGGCTATTATTAAAAATAATTATCGCGGCAGCTATAAATACTGTTATTGCACCAAAAGTTCGCACTTTAAACATATAGTTGAAGAGGCCCTAAAAAACGAGATCCACCTGGAAACATCATCAGCGTTTGATATGCCGATGATTGACGCTCTTGAAAAAAAGGGATCCGTGAACAAGGATGTAACGGTAATTTGCAATGGCTTTAAAACCTTCCAGTACAAAACCTATATTATTGATATGCTGCATGATGGCTTTAAAAACATCATCCCGGTATTGGATAATAAGGAAGAGTTTAACCTTTATGATGATGAAAT
This sequence comes from Mucilaginibacter sp. P4_G9, assembly GCF_056400985.1. Lineage (NCBI taxonomy): Bacteria > Pseudomonadati > Bacteroidota > Sphingobacteriia > Sphingobacteriales > Sphingobacteriaceae > Mucilaginibacter > Mucilaginibacter sp. P4_G9. The sequence continues at coordinate 1,025 of NZ_JBFUKF010000302.1, forward strand.
TGAGATGGATACTCCTTGTAATCTCGGTATCCGTATAGCTGCTGAAGAGCAGCCCGACTCTCAATTTTACACCTCGCGTTTGGGTGTACGTATGGAGGATGTGATCGATTTTTATCATAATAAAATAGAGGACAATCCCAACTTCCAGGTGAAGCTGTTGCACTTCTTTATCAATTCCGGCATCTCTGATACGCCATACTACTGGAACGAGCTGGAAAAGTATGTAACACTTTATTGCAAATTCAAAAAAGTAAACCCGGCACTTGATACGCTTGATATTGGCGGCGGTATGCCTTTTAAAGATTCATTGGTTTTCGATTTTGATTATGAGTACATGATCAACGAAATTGTGAGCCGGATTAAAGAGATCTGTGCAGAGCACGATACCATGGAACCGGATATTATTACCGAGTTTGGTAAATATACCGTTGCAGAAGCTTCTGGCATTTTATACAAAGTATTGGGCCGTAAACAACAAAACGACCGTGAGCGCTGGCTGATGCTTGATGGATCATTCATCACCAACCTGCCCGATGTTTGGGCTTTGAACCAGAAATACATCCTATTGCCGGTTAACAACTGGGACAGCGAATATGAGCGTGTAAACCTTGGCGGCATTACTTGCGACGGCCAGGATTATTACAACCAGGAAGCGCATATGAACAGCGTATTTATGCCTAAAACCCGTAAAGTACAATACCTGGGCTTTTTTAACACGGGCGCTTACCAGGAAGTATTGAGCGGCTACGGTGGCATACACCACTGCCTGCTGCCATCACCAAAGCATGTGATCATCCGCCGCAACCGCGATGAAACATTCAACTTCGAGGTTTTTGGCGAGGAACAGAACAGCAAGCAGGTGTTAAAGATTCTGGGTTACACAACTTAAGCTATTGCGGGTGGCAGGTTGCCCGTTGCCGGTGAAAACTATAGAATTATAGCGATGAGTTTGTACTCATCGCTTTTTTATTGCTTTATTTCGTCTTAACCGGGATTGGATAGATTAATCAGCTATTTTGGATTGAGTTTCAGTTCAGCACATCAAAAAATCATCTGCACATCTGTAATCTGCATATCTGCACATCTAATCTCACTTGCCCGAAGCCACACCCCAGTAACAGCTGTTGCGGATTTGTTTCAACAATTCGGCGGTAATACTTGATACCGCATGCTCCGGTTTGTTTTGTTTATTGATGACGTACATAGTACCATCAGTATTGTTGTACACATATGAAACAAGCATTTTGTCTTCACCTTCTTCTATTCTCTTTACATCAATCCGTATAGCATTAGTACTGTTACTGGTATCGGGCTTTAAAGCTGGATCTGATGCTTTCACCCAATTAACTGTATAATTTATATCCCGTGACGATAAACTGCCTGCATTATCTTTAAAGCTTTTACTTTCCTGTATTACCTGTAGCAGGCATTTTACGCAAGGATCGGGAACTGTTGCTGTACCATAGTTTTTTTGTGGATTATTAAACACACTATCTTTTTTTCCCGCTACCTGTACTGCAGTTTTTGAAATATCTTTTGACACAGGCTGAGGTTTAGTTTTAGGCTGACCACAGGCGGTTATAATTGAGCCCGCTATCGACATAAAAAACCAGGCATTTAACTTAGTTCGACTCATAATTGGTTTTACAATGGTAGATTAATTTATATACAACCTTTCAGTCTTTTTGTGTTAATTAATCATAAATATAGCCGTGGTAATTTGTACAAAAACCTGTCTGTTTAAATTTAAACATGGTTTATTGCAATTTTCGGACAGTTTAAAGCCTGTTTTGTCTAAAAAATCCTTAAAATTGTCCGATTTAATTTCCCCCTGCCGCGAATAAATCCGACAGGAGATTGTTAACATAACAATTTGGCAAAAATCAGGTTATAAACTGGTGTATTTAATTTCAAAATACCTGTTACAAGGTATCATAATAAGATGACTAATAGCGAAAAAGTTTCGGGCACAACGGTTGATGTAGTTTTAATAGGCGCAGGCATTATGAGCGCCACACTGGGAGTAATGCTTAAAGAACTGCAACCAGATTTAACCATCGAAATTTTTGAACGCCTGGACGTTATCGCAGCAGAAAGTTCGGCCCCGATGAATAATGCAGGTACCGGGCACTCCGCCTTCTGCGAGCTGAATTATACACCCGAACTCCCGGATGGCACAGTAGAAATTAAAAAGGCTATCAAAATTGCCGAGCAATTTGAGATCACCAAAGAATTCTGGACTTACCTCATCGATAAAAAATATATCGCATCGCCACAAAGCTTCATTCGTAAGGTGCCGCACATGAGCTTTGTTTGGGGGCGCGATAATGTAAATTATCTTAAAAAACGCCAGCAAGCCCTTGTTAAACATCACTTTTTTAAGGGGATGGAATACTCTGAGGATAAAGCGCAGATAAAAAAATGGATTCCGTTGGTAATGGACGGCCGTGATGAGCATGAAGAGGTATCTGCTACTTTTATGGATATTGGTACCGATGTAAACTTTGGCAGCTTAACCAGCGGCTTAATAAGTAACCTTAAACAAAAACCTGGCGTAAGTCTGCATCTAAACCACGATGCAAGCAACCTTAAACGCAATAAAGATGGAAGCTGGCTGGTTACCGTAAAAGATAAAACCAGCGGCCAAAAAAGAAAGCTGAACGCCAAATTTGTATTTGTTGGTGCGGGCGGCGGCGCTTTGCCCCTGCTGCAAAAATCGGGCATCCAGGAGAGCAAGGGGTTTGGCGGTTTCCCGGTAAGCGGGCAATGGCTGGTGTGCAATAACCCCGATGTTATTAAACGTCATGAGGCCAAGGTTTATGGCAAGGCATCGGTAGGTTCGCCGCCAATGTCGGTACCGCACCTGGATACCAGGATGATAGATGGCAAACGCGAATTGCTTTTCGGTCCGTATGCAGGTTTTTCTACCCGTTTTTTAAAGAAAGGTTCGTTACTTGACCTGTTTTGCACTATTAAACTAAACAATATACTCCCATTGCTTGCCGTAGGGCGCGATAACTGGCCTTTAACCAAATACCTTATCAGCCAGGTATTACAATCACCCACCGACAGGCTTAAAGCCCTGCAGGAATACCTGCCAACTGCCAAACCCGAAGACTGGACGTTGGACATAGCCGGCCAGCGCGTACAGGTAATAAAAAAAGACGCCAAACATACCGGCGTACTGGAATTTGGTACCGAAGTAGTGACATCGGCAGATGGCAGCATTTCGGCATTATTGGGCGCTTCACCGGGCGCGTCAACATCTGTACCTATTATGGTACACCTGATTGAACGTTGTTTTAAAAGTCATGTTAAATCGGCCGAATGGCAGAAAAAACTGAAGCTGATGATCCCATCGTACGGGCAATCATTATCGAACGATGAAGCGTTGAGCGTTGCCACGCGTAAGCGGACAAGTAAGGTTTTAGGCCTGGATTAACGACCCGCCAGGCTAAAATTTATGGGCACCGTATACTGTACACGTACCGGGCGGCCGTTTTGAAGGCCGGGTTTCCATGGTGGGCTTAATTTCAATATACGTATGGCTTCCTCATTCAGCAAGGGGTCAATACTTCTTGCAACCCTTATGCCCGTTAATGACCCATCTTTTTCTATYACGAAAGTAAGTATCACTCTGCCTTGTATTTTCCTGGCCTTTGCATCAGTGGGATAATGACTATTTTTCTGTAAAAACTTTGTAAATCCTTGTACACCTCCGTCAAATTCGGGCAGCATCTCAAAACTGGTAAAGGGATATTTATTCCCCTGCTTATCATAACTGATGCCCGAAATTAACTCGCCCCTGCGGTATTGGCATATGCAATATACGTCATCGCTGGGGTAGTACTTCCATTCGCCATCTTCAAGCCCGTCAACTACCTCGCCCTCCTGCAGCAAGGTTTTATAGTCCGACTTTAACTGTATCCACCTACCGTTACCGTTTTCGGCCAGTACCTTACCGGTTGAATCATTACAGGAGACCAGTACCAGCTTTCCCTGGTAATATTTGCCGGTTTCATAAATCTTTCCATTGGCATAGTAAGCGATGGCATCGCCCTCCCTTCTGCCATTTTTGTAACTACAAATGATCTTTTTTTGCCCGTTAGGGTAAAATTCAATACACGAACCTTCTAAATCGGCTGTGAAGTTGCCTATCACCAACGTACCAATCAATTTAGGTTTTCCGTTTAAATAATAATCGGTAACCGGGAAAAGATCGCTGCCCGCGCTGGTATCAGGCTTTGTAATTCTGCGGATAAAATCGGCACTATCCTTGTTTTCAATGGGTGTCCCTCTTATCATATCATAACCAGCGTACATATTGCGCATATACGATGTTATGGTATCCTGCTGGGCACTTGCCTGGCCAGCATAAAAAAGTGTTATTAATAAAAACAAGTTGGTAATTTTACCCATGGGGTTAGGAACAAATTAAATTTAACGAGTCAATTGTTTAGGCGCTATATTTAATAGCCGTCTGCTAATACAAAATTTATAGACACTTGATATAAACACTTTGTGGGGATGCCGTATGAGCGGACGGGAACACAGGCGGGCAAATGTGCCACTACCTTTAAAGCTTCATTATCAATACTCGGATGTACATATCTGATTACGTTGGCAAACACAATAAAAGTGATTAAGGCAAGTATAAATTTATTCATATAAATAAAAAAAAGCGCCGATATTAAATACCAGCGCCCTAAATATAAAAATATTGATGAAATAATTACTGAAATGACACAGCCGGCATATTACTATTCACGGCGGTTTCTTTAACCTTAAAATTGGCAGGATGGCCCAGTACGGCTGTTTTTATAATAAATGGCACCTTCACTCCTCCGTTTATACCTTCGTAATCGCCCCATTCAATAATTGAATTTACCGGGCCATCCACCACCTGCTTCACTTTCAACCCGGTTTTTTGATCATAAAAATTCTTGATCACGGTGCCATCGGCGATATTTAGGTCAACTTCATCAGCCAGCTCATTATTTACAACCTGAAGGGTAGAATCAAGTACCATAGTAATGCCGTTATTTTGCTAATCCAGTTCGGGGAAAGGTTTACTTTTTTCTTTTACCAATTTATTGGCTACATCATCTAACGG